>JAUZGC010000110.1 GCA_030840105.1 Microbacteriaceae bacterium | reverse complement strand
ACCCCGCGTTCGTCTCCGGGCTCATCGACCTCGTCCTTGAGCGCCTCAATGACGTTCCGCAGGACGAGCGGCCGCACCTCACAGCGCTCGGACCGTGGCCGGACCACGCGCCGGTCGGCGCGGCAGCAGCAGATGCGCCGGTAGTGGCCGGCGACTCGGCGACTGACGGAACGGCCGGGCGATGAGCGAGACGCAGCCGGGAACTCTTCGGGTCGGCACGCGAGGGAGCGCCCTGGCACTTGCCCAGACCGGAGTCGTCGCGGATGCCATTGCGAAGGCGTCCGGCCTGCAGGTCGAGATCATCCCGGTCACGACGCACGGTGACACGTCACGCGATTCGCTCTCCAACCTCGGTGGCACCGGCGTGTTCGCCAGCGCGCTGCGCGAGGCGCTGCTCGCGGGGGAGTGCGACCTCATCGTGCATTCGCTCAAGGACCTTCCCACGGATGACTACGCCGGGCTCGTGATCGGGGCGGTGACCAAGCGGGCGGATGCGCGCGATGCACTGTGTGCGCGCGACGGCCTGACGCTGGAAACCCTGCCCGAAGGCTCCCGAGTCGGCACCGGCTCACCACGCCGCATCGCCCAGCTGCGCTCGCGTCGGCCTGACCTCGAGGTCATCGACATTCGCGGCAACGTGGACACGCGTCTTGGGCGTGTTGCCGAGGGCGACCTCGATGCCGTCGTGCTCGCCGCGGCCGGTCTTGGCCGCCTCGGCCGCAGCGGAACCATCACAGAGCTCTTCTCGCTCTCCGACGCACCCACCGCGCCGGGCCAGGGCGCCTTGGCCATCGAGGTGCGCGCGGGGGACGAGGCCGGGAGTGGCCCGCTCGCTCAGGCGCTCGCATCCGTCAATCACGTCACAACGCGCGCGACGGTCACGGCGGAGCGTGCGGTGCTCGCAGGGCTCGAGGCCGGATGCGCCGCCCCGGTCGGGGCGACGGCGGTTGTCGACGACGGAATGGTGTTCCTCACCGCGACGGTGTACCGTCCGGATGGCACCGAAAAGCTCACGAGTTCGCATGCCGCGACTCCGGACAGCATGTCCCCCGCCGACCTCGACGAGGCGGCTCGGGAGATCGCCGGCCGCGTCGTCGCGGAGCTTCTCGCTGCAGGCGCCGCCGACCTGGCACCGCTGGGGAGTGCTGAATGAGCATGGCATCCGAGTCCAAGCCGCTCGCCGGCTGGCGCGTCCTCGTGCCCCGCGGCGGACCATGGGGCGACTCCGTCGCCGCCGACCTGCGTGCACAGGGTGCTTCTCCGATCGTCGCGGCCATGATCAACTTCGCGCCGACCGACGATGCGCCGGCGCTCGAGTCCGCGCTCGCCGCACTGTCGGCTGGCGAATTCGACTGGATGACGGTCACGAGTGCGACCACGGTCGATGTGCTCGCTTCGCAGCGCGCGGTCGTCCCGCCGACGACCAAGGTGGCCGCGGTCGGTGAGACCACGGCGGCCGCCCTCACGGCGGCCGGATATCGCGTCGACCTCGTGCCATCCGAGGAGAACTCTGCGCGCGGACTGCTGGCCGAGTGGGAGGCCGCGACGCAGGGCGTCGTGCCCCTGCGCGTGCTGACCCTCCGCTCCGAGATCGCGAAGCCGCTCCTGACCGAGGGGCTGCGCCGGATCGGGCATTCCGTGCGGTCCGTCGTCGCGTACCGCACGGTCGGGGTTGCCGTTCCGGAGAGCGTGGTGGCGGATGTCGCGGCGGGTTCCGTGCGCGCCATCCTCGTCACGAGCGGCAGCGTGGCCGAACAGGTGCAGAAGCAACTCGGCCCGATCCCGGAATCCACCCTTGTCGCAGCGATCGGACCGCAGACGGCAAAAGATGCACGCGCCGTCGGCCTGCGCGTCGATGTGATCGCCGAGGAGCGCTCCGCGGCTTCGCTCATTGAAGCGGTCGTCGGAGCTGCCCGGTCAACGCCAGCCGGTGCCTGAGTCTGGACTGCGGCTGAGCGCAGCCTGAGAGAGGGCCTCAGGCAGCGGACGTAAGGTTGAGGTGTGAGCGACCCGATGCACCCCACTATCCGACCGCGCCGGCTGCGCCAGAGCCCGGCACTGCGCCGCATGACCGCCGAGACCCGGCTGCACGCGGCCGACCTCGTTCTCCCGATGTTCGTGCGCGAGGGAACGCCGGAGGCGTTGCCCATCCAGTCGATGCCAGGGGTCGTGCAGCACAGCCTCGACAGCCTCAGGCGTGCGGTGGCGGATGCCGCGGAAGCGGGTGTCGGCGGTGTCATGCTGTTCGGCGTGCCGGAGACGCGCGATGCGATCGGGACGGGCGCGACCGACCCGGACGGCATCCTCAACGTGGCGACGCGCGCCGTCGTCGCCGAGGTGGGCGATGCGCTCGTGGTGCAGACCGACCTGTGCCTCGACGAGTTCACCGACCATGGTCACTGCGGTGTGCTTGACGTGAACGGCAGGGTCGACAACGATGCCACACTCGAGCGGTACCGCGACATGGCCCTCGCGCAGGCCGACGCCGGCTCGGTGCTGCTCGGCCTCAGCGGCATGATGGACGGCCAGGTCGCGGCCGTGCGCCAGGCACTGGATTCGGTCGGCCACCTCGACACCGCGGTCCTCGCATACTCGGCCAAGTATGCATCCGTCTTCTACGGTCCGTTCCGCGAGGCCGTCGATTCGCAGCTCTCGGGTGATCGCCGCACCTACCAGCAGGATCCGGCCAATCGGCGGGAAGGCCTCTATGAGGCGCGGCTCGACCTCGAGCAGGGCGCCGACGTTCTGATGGTCAAGCCGGCGATGAGCTACCTCGATGTGCTCTCCGACGTGGCCGCGATGAGCGATGTGCCCGTCTGGGCATATCAGGTTTCCGGCGAATACTCGATGATCGAAGCCGCCGCGGCAAACGGCTGGATTGACCGGCGTCGTGCGATCGAAGAGTCGGTCGTCAGCATCCGCAGGGCAGGCGCTGATGCCGTCCTGACCTACTGGGCGACCGAGATCGCCGGGTGGCTGCGATGAGCGGGGCCGCGACCGGCGCTGCTTCGGCCGGCGTTTCGTCAGCAGACCGCAGCGGGCAGTACTTCGAGCGCGCCCAGCGCGTGATCCCCGGCGGCGTCAATTCGCCCGTCCGCGCCTTCCGGTCGGTCGGCGGCACACCGCGCTTCATGGTCTCGGCCAGCGGGCCGTACATCACGGATGCCGACGGCCGCGAATATGTGGACCTGGTCGCGTCGTGGGGACCCGCGATTCTCGGTCACGCGCATCCGCAGGTCGTCAAGGCGGTGCAGGATGCCGCGGCGCTCGGACTCTCGTTCGGCGCGTCGACCCCCGCAGAGACCGCGCTCGCCGAGGCGGTCATCGCCAGGGTCGGAGCGGTCGAGAAGCTGCGACTGGTCTCGACCGGCACCGAAGCGACCATGACGGCGATCAGGCTCGCTCGCGGGTTCACCAGCCGGCCACTGCTCGTCAAGTTCGCCGGGCACTACCACGGGCACTCCGACGGCCTGCTCGCGGAGGCGGGCTCCGGCCTCGCGACGCTCGCGATGCCCGGCTCGGCCGGTGTGACCGCTGAGACCGCCGCCCAGACCCTGGTGTTGCCGTACAACGACCTGGATGCTGTGCGCGCCGCGTTTGCCGCGCACGGTTCGGACATCGCGGCCGTCATCACAGAGGCCGCCGCCGCGAATATGGGAGTTGTCTCGCCGGACCCCGGTTTCAATGCCGCGCTGGCCGAGATCGCCCACGCGCACGGCGCGTTGCTCATCATCGACGAGGTGCTCACGGGTTTCCGCGTCGGGGCGGCCGGTTACTGGGGCCTCGAGAACTGGGCGTCGGGCACGGGCGTCGAGACGCCTGACCTCTTCACCTTCGGCAAGGTCATCGGCGGCGGGATGCCGCTCGCTGCGCTCGGCGGGCGGGCCGACATCATGGACTACCTCGCCCCAGCCGGTCCCGTCTACCAGGCCGGAACGCTCTCGGGGAACCCGGTCGCTGTGGCCGCCGGTCTCGCGACGCTCAAAGCCGCCGACGAGGACGTGTATGCACGCCTCGATGCCGCGGCCGACATCGTTTCGGAAGCCGTGTCTGCGGAGCTCACGTCCGCCGGCGTCGCACACCGTGTGCAGCGTGCGGGGAACCTTTTCAGCTTCGTGTTCGGCGAGTTCGAGTCCGCCCCACGGAACTACGCCGAGGTGCAGGCGCAGGAAGCGTTCCGCTATCGCCCGTTCTTCCACTCGATGCTCGACGCGGGGGTGTCCTTGCCGCCGAGCGTGTTCGAGGCGTGGTTCGTCACGGCCGCGCACGATGACCGCGCGATCGCGCGCATCCTCGATGCCCTGCCTGCTGCTGCTGCCGCGGCGGCATCGGCAACGCCCGGCAGCTAGAGCTGGACGTTGGGCCAGGTCGGTATGTCCATTCGGGTGGTGGATCAAGGACAGCAGAACGGTTATCTCTTTGTGCTGTTTCCCGGCGCTCGTTCCGGGGTAAACCGGGCAGACTAGACGCATGGCCGATCTGCACGTTCACCCCGACCGCCTCGAGATCCGTCTCACGCCGGCGGAAAAGGTGCTTGCGCTGCGCCGCGAGAATCTGGTGGTGCCCCGCAGCAACATCCGGTCGGTGGCCATTACGGAAGACCCCTGGATCTGGATCCGCGGCATCCGCGCACCCGGAGCAAACGTGCCCCTCACGCTGGCCGTCGGCACCTGGAAGTTCCACGGCGGCAAGGATTTCCTGTTGATCAAAGGCAAGCAGCGCTCGGCCGTCGTGCTCGATCTCGAGGGCGAGGAGTATTCGCGCGTCATCGTGTCGACCTCGCACGCGACCAAGCTGATTGCGGCGCTGCGGGTCGTCGACGAGCACGCATCCGGCGAACGCATCGAGTAGCACCCGCGCTGCGTGGAGTGCCGCGGTCGTCGGCCTTGTCGCGTCCGCCGCGTCGTCGCATTGCCCCGTCGCTACCCTCCGTCGCTAACTCAGGCCGGCGGCTCGTCGTCCCCGTCGCTAACTCAGGCTGAGGGGGGCACGGGATGCCCACAACGCACGAAATTCGGGGGCGAGCGCTCGCCGTGGTCCCGCTCTGCCTGAGTTAGCTACGAGGCGAGAAGGGGAGTGGCATCGCTCTGCCTGAGTTAGCGACGGCGCCTCTTAGTTAGCGCGGGGCGGGAGGGGGCGCCCGGACCGCCTGAGTTACTGTCCGAGCGCGAAGAAGGCGAGCCCGATGAGCGGCACGGCGCCCTGGATGAGCGCCGGGCGAAGGAAGTTGCGCCCCGTCGTCAGGAGCACGACGGATGCGAGCACCATGCAGCTCGCGCTGAAGAAGGTGAGCCCGAAGCCGACCGGGCGCAGCGTCGTCCAATAGAGCAGCAGGCCGACGAGGGCTCCGCCGGCAAGGAAGAGGTTGTAGAAGCCCTGGTTGTACGCCATCGGACGAACAGTATCCGCGTCACCCTGGTCGCGCAGTCCGAAACGTCGCCAGACGCTCGGCTTCGACCACAGGACGCTTTCCATTGCAAAAATCGCGACGTGGATGACCGCCGCGATTGCGATGAGGATCGACCCGATGATGGCCATTAGCCGAGCATACGCGGGCAACCCGTGCGCCGTTCGTTGTGCCGCGGCTTGTCAGGAAAGGGGATGCGCGAGGTACTCGGCCATGTAGCCGATCGTGATGCGCTCGGCCTCGCCGAGGAAGAATTCGTCGCCGTCGGGATCTGTCTCAAACGCACGGGCGACCAGGCTGTCGCAGATCTCGATGACGGTCTCCACATGCTTGAGCAGGTCCACCCGCGGCACGACATCGTAGCGAAGGATGAAGAGATCGCGCAGGCGCCTGGCAACGGTTGTCTTGTTGCTCTCGTGATCGCTGAGCGCATTGCCGGCGACGATGGGATCGCCGAGCCGGATCCAGCGGAAGCCGGGCTCGTGACGATAGAGCTCGCCGTAGACGGCGATCGTCCCGCGGATCGCGTCTTTCCACTCAAGCGCGCCGTCGTCCAGGAGGGCTTCCGACCTATCCAGGAACTTCCCGAGGCTCCTCGTGGCGAGCGAGCGCCAGATGGAATCGATGTCGTCGAAGTAACGGTAGATGGCCGGGCCGGACATGCCCGCGCGCCGCGCAATCAGCGTGGGGGTGAGGTTGCCGAAGCCGACCTCGTCGATGAGGGCCGCTGCCGTGTCGAGGATGAGGTCGATCCGCTGCGCACTGCGGTCCTGGCGGGGCAGTCGGCGAAGCAGCACGACGGTCGCTTCAGCCACCTGGGCCCTCCATTCTTTCCGGTAAAGAGTAGCCGGACAAGGTGGCTAATGGGGTACAGCTGGATGCAGATTGTCAGCTTGTTATCAGACAAAGCTGGGGATACTGCCCCGATATGGGGTACATGCCGCGTCAGGCGCGCACGTCGACCACCGTGCGGCCACGTACGCGCCCGGCGAGGATGTCGTGTGCCGCGGGCACGGCATCCGCGAGCGTGATCGACGTCGTCATCTCGGCGAGCAGCTCCGGGTCGAGGTCGGTGGCGAGGCGAGACCAGGCCTGTTCGCGTTGGCTGAGCGGAGCATCCACCGAGTTGATCCCGGCCAGCGTGACCCCGCGCAGGATGAAGGGCATCACGGTCGCCGGCAGGTCGGCGCCCTGCGCGAGCCCGCACGCGGCGATCGCGCCGCCGTACCTGGTTTGCGCGATCGCGTTGGCGAGCGTGTGGCTGCCGACCGAGTCGATGACGCCGGCCCAGCGCTGGCTCTGCAGCGGCTTACCTGGGTCGGAGAGCTCCGCCCGGTCGATGATCTCGGATGCGCCCAGCCTGGTCAGGTAGTCCGATTCCGACGCGGCTCGCCCTGTCGACGCGGTCACCCGATACCCCAGCTTGGCGAGGATGGCGATCGCGACGGATCCGACGCCGCCCGCGGCACCGGTCACGAGGATGTCCGCGCTGGGGCCGGCGTTCGCCGCCGCTCCGGTGCTTCCGCCCGCCGCCGCGCTCGCCGCCGCTCCGGGCGTCACACTGTGCCGCTCGAGGGCGAGCACCGCGAGCATCGCGGTGAATCCGGCCGTGCCGATCGCCGCCGCCTGCTCGCTCGTGAACGCCTCGGGCAGCCGGACGAGCGCGCCGCCGTCGACGCGTGCGCGCTCGGCGAGGCCGCCGTGATGCCGCTCGCCGATGCCGGCGCCGTTGAGGATGACGTGGTCCCCGGCCATCCAGCGCGGATCATCGGATGTCTCTACCGTGCCAACGAGGTCGACGCCGGGGATGAGCGGCGATGTCCGCACGACGCCGCGCTTACCGGCGAGTGCGAGTCCATCCTTGAAGTTGAGGCACGAATATTCGACGGCGATCGTCACGGCGCCCGGCATGAGCAAGGCATCGCTCAGTCGCCTGACCTCGGCCGTATGCGCGAGGATGCGTCCGGCATCCGTCTCCTGCTCGATGACGATCGCCCGGAACTCACTCATGGCTTCACGATACGCGGCGACTGCCGTCGGCGCCCGCTGTTGCCGCGATGCGGAGATGGCGCGCAACACGCCGGTAAGAAGAGGCGACACGCCGCACAAGGCGGCCGATCTCCGCATCGCGGCAACGGGCTGCGTGACTAGGTGACGTCGCGGCGCCAGCTCACGACGTAGCCGCCGACCGTGAAGGCCACGGCGTACGTGAGCAACACCAGTCCGCCCTGCCACCACTCGAGCACCCCGGCCCCGGGAGTCGAGATGGTGAAGAAGCTTGACCCGACGAGAGCGTCGCTCGCGGAACCCGGAAGGAACTTTCCGATCGCCGCGGTCGGCTCCGAGAACGAGGACGCCAGGCGCAGCAGGGGTTCGACGAACTGCGTGAAGGCCAGCACGATCACGATCGTCGCGACCTGGTTGGGCACGAGCGCCCCGAGCCCGACGCCGATGAGCGCCCACAGGGCCATCGCCATCACCGCTCGAGCGACCAGCGCCCAGGTCGAGCCGTCGCCCAGCATCGCGTCCTTCCCGAAGACAGAGAGCACGATGGCGCCGACCCCGACCGACGCGGCCAGGGCGACCACGCCGTAGAACGCTCCGACGAACACGGTCGAGACACTCTTGGCCCCCAGCACCTGGCCGCGCCGCGGGTTGGCCAGGAAGGTCGGCGTCAGCGTCTGGTGCCGGAACTCGCCCGTGGTCGCCAGCGCGCCGAGCAGCACGGGAAACACATAACCCACGGATGTCGCGAAGCTGTAGATCAGCGGCGCCAGCGGGCCGAGCGTTGCCGGGTTCGGCCCGCGTCCGAGCGAGTCGCTGCCTGTTCCGGCGAAGAGCGCCCCCAGCCCGCCTGCGATGAGAGCGATGTACGCGAACAGGATGATGGCAAGTAGCCACCACATGCGCGTCGTCAGGAGCTTGGTGAACTCGGCGCGAACGCCGGCGACGAAGGGGCTCACAGCGAGTCCCCCGCTCCGACGAGCGCGAGGAAGGATTCCTCAAGCCCTGACCTCTGCCTGTGCAGGGCGCTGAGCTCGATACCGGCGACGAAGGCGACGTGCCCGACATCGGTCGCCTCCACGCCCGACACGAGTAATCCGCCGCTCACGGTGGTGAAGGCGAGGCCGGCCGCCTCGAGAGCCGAACCGAGAGCGGCGCGATCGGGGGCATCCACCAGCACCGTGATGGTGCTTGTGTCGAGGCTCGCGAGCGTCCCGCGATGGACGAGCTCGCCCTTGGCGATGATGACGACCTCGTCGACGCTCTGCTGCACCTCGGAGAGCAGGTGCGAGCTGACGAGCACCGTGCGCCCCTCATCCGCGAGTTCGCGCAGGAAGCCGCGAATCCATTTGATGCCTTCCGGATCGAGCCCGTTGATCGGTTCGTCGAGAACGAGCACGCCCGGGTCACCGAGCAGGGTGAAAGCGAGACCGAGTCGTTGGCGCATCCCGAGCGAGTATCCGCCGACGCGGCGATCGGCGTAATCGGTGAGCCCGACCTTCTTGAGCACCGCGTTGACGCGGGAGGTGTCGATCCTGGCCGCGTGCGCATAGACGAGGAGGTGGTTGCGCGCACTGCGCCCCGGGTGAAAGCTCGCCGCTTCGAGTGCCGCGCCGACCGTCGTCAGCGGTGAGGGAAGGTGCGCATACGGGACTCCGCCGATTGTCGCGGTGCCCGAGGTCGGCCGCACGAGTCCGAGCAGCATGCGCAGGGTCGTGGTCTTACCGGCGCCGTTGGGGCCGAGAAAGCCCGTCACGCGACCCGGCTCGACAGTGAACGAGAGGTCGGTGACCGCGGCCACCTGGTCGAACCGTTTGGTCACGCCGGTGAATTCGATGGGCACACCCTGTGGCATCCGGTTCCTTCCGACCTGCCCTGCGACTGATCAGGTCGCCTGCGTCCGATCCGGTCGCCTGCGTCCGATCCGTTCGGGGAGACGTCCCCTCTACAGATACTGGTGCAGATGCGCCCCTGGCGATAGGGCCGGCTTCACACCGCGTGCGGCGCACGCTGGAGGCCCGGTGCGACAGCGGATGCCGCGTCGCTATCGAGTGCGAGGATGCGGTTCGCCGCGTCGACGTGCACGATCCGAGGCGTGAACGCCCTCGCCTCCTCGGTCGTGAACTGGCCGTACGCGATCACGATCACGATGTCATTGGGGTGGATGAGATGGGCGGCTGCGCCATTGATGCCGATCACGCCACTGCCGCGCTCGCCGGCGATCGTGTACGTTTCCAGCCTCGCGCCGTTCGTCACGTCAACGACACTGACCTTCTCACCGGCCAGGATGTCGGCGGCCTCGAGCAGATCGGTGTCGACCGTGATCGAGCCGACGTAGTCCAAGTCGGCGTGGGTCACGGTTGCGCGGTGGATTTTCGCGGTCAGCATGGTTCGCAGCACGCTGACAGCCTAAGTCGATTCTCTGGACCTCGCGTTAGGCCCGGCATCGGCCAGCCCGGGCGCCGTCACCGTGGCGGGGACGTCCCATGGATGAATCACGAGCGCGGCCAACACGATCGTGGCCGAAAGCTCCAGCAGCAACAGCGCGGCGGGCCCACCTGCGGGCGTGAACGCCGGCACAACCGCGGCGAGCACCGCCGGGACGGGTGCGGCCAGGGCAAGCATTCGCGCCAAGCGGCGCCGAGCCTCGGCAGCGAGTCTGTTACGGGCAATCGCCTCGCCGACAACAAGGGTGACGATGGAGGGGAAGGCGACGGCGGCCAGGCCGGGGACGACGGATGCGATCAACTGTTGGCAGACGAAGGCGTCGTTGGTGTCGCATCCGTAATTCAGGATGTTCTGCAGGAACCACAGCGTCGGTGCCGCGACCAGAAGGCCCGCCAGGATCGACCCCGCGAGGCTGAGCACCCCTGCCCAGATCGCCCGCTCGAGATAGCGCATGTCTCGAGAATAGGGTGCAGCGCGCGTGCTCGCCGTGCGACGTGCCCTGAATCACGCGGCTGGCCGGTGATCTCGACACCACCGGCGGTCACAGCGCCGCGCGCATCAGGTGAGCTGGGACCCTGGCCTCCTGGGTACGGACGACCGCAGTGCGGCTTCCTCCGCGTCGAGAAGTGCGAGCACGGCGCGCACGGCCGGCTCCTCGTAGCGGCCCTCCGCACGGGCGGCGAGCACCGCCTCACGCTCGGCCCTGATCATCCCTTTTCGAAGCCTGAGGTATGCCCTTGGGGCGTCGTCGCCTTCGCCGGTCTCGGGGTTCTCCAGCGCCTCGGAGAGGAAGA
This sequence comes from Microbacteriaceae bacterium, assembly GCA_030840105.1. GTDB lineage: Bacteria > Actinomycetota > Actinomycetes > Actinomycetales > Microbacteriaceae > JAUZGC01. Next base: position 8,513 of record JAUZGC010000110.1, on the reverse strand, counting down.
TGGCGTTCTCGCGCAGTCGGTTGACGACGCGCTCGTCCTCGTCCTCCGTCACCTCTTCCTCGAGGCGTGCGATCCCCGCTGTCTGCGCTTCGACCTGCAGGCGGCGCATCTCGCTCGTCTCCTGGGCGAAGTTCGGGGATGGCAGGCGCAGCCGGCGGATGATCCACGGCAGGGCGAGCCCTTCCAGCAGGGTTCCGACGACGACGACGAAGGCGAGGAACTGCAGGAAGGCACGGTGGGGCGTCTCCGGGGGCAGAAGGAAAGCGGCGACCAGGGTGACGACGCCGCGCATCCCGGCAACGGAGACGGCGATGCTCGTGCGCCAGGTCCAGCTGCGCTCGCGCAGGCGTTGCGGTCCGCGGTGGTAGATGGTGGTGACGGTGACCATCCAGATCACGCGCGCGAGGACCAGGGTGAGCAACACGACGACCGAGACGAGCACGACGTATCCAACCGAGAGCCCGGTGGCGAGGACCCCGCTCAGGATGCGCGACAACGCGAGCCCCATGAAGAGGAAGACGGCGTTCTCGAGCAGGAACTGGATCGTGCGCCAGTTGATTGACTCGGCGATGCGCGCCTCCGCCGACTGCACCGCGGGCGCCCGATAGCCGAGATAGAGGCCAGCGATGACGACCGCGAGCACGCCAGAGCCGTGGATGAATTGTGCCGGGATGAAAGCCAGGTACGGGGTCACGAGCGAGAGGGTGGTGTCGAGCACGGGCGCGCGAAGCCGCTTGCGAATAATGGCGAGGACGAAACCCACGGCGAGCCCGACCGCTACGCCGCCGACAATCGCCAGAGCAAAGTCGCCAACGACCATCCACGGGTTCAGTACGCTCACGATCGCCGCGATTGATGCATTCAGCGCGACGAGCGCCGTGGCGTCGTTGAGGAGGCTCTCGCCCTCCAGCACGGTGACCATGCGGCGTGGCAGACCGAGCCGACCCGACGTTGCGGTGACCGCCACGGCATCCGTCGGGGCGACAATCGCGCCGAACGCGAAAGCCGCCGCGAGGGTCAGTGTCGGCACGATCAGCCAGGTCGTGAACCCGACCACGATAACCGTGAACGCGACGAGACCGACCGAGAGAAGCAGGATGCTGTCGCGGCGGGCGTGCACGTCGACAAAGGACGTGCGGATGGCCGCGGCGAAGAGCAGCGGAGGCAGGATCCCGTAGAGCACCAGCTCCGGTTGGATGCTGATCTGCGGAACGGCCGGGATGAAGGAGATGACGGCTCCGACGAGCACGAGCACGACGGGCGCCGACCAGCCGACCCGGCGCGAGAGGCCGGTTACCGTCACCGTGAGCACGACGAAGGACACGATCCACACGATTGTCGTGACCGGGTCCATGGTGTTCATGATGGTCGCAACGTCGCGGCGGCGCTAGGTGTTCCGAGTTACGCCACGTGTTGCGCCGTTACGCGCTGAGCGTTCCGCCGTTATGCGCTGAGCGCTTCGAGGTGATCAGCGCACGCGACGACATCCGCCGTTGCGCACGCGTCGCAGACGACGAGCTGCTCGCGACAGCCGAGGTCGTCGCAGTTCTGCATGCGTTTGCTCGGCGCGCCACAGCCCGAACACCGGCCGATGACCGCGGAGTGGTCGCTGAAGTCCATTGAGAGGCGATTGTCGAAGACGTAGAGGGACCCTTCCCACAGGCCGTCGTCGCCGAACGTCTCGCCATAGCGGACGATGCCGCCATCGAGTTGGTACACCTCGCCGAAGCCGCGTGACTTCATGAGCCCGGAGAGCACCTCGCAGCGGATGCCGCCCGTGCAGTACGTCACGACGGGCTTGCCCTTGAGATGGTCGTACTTGCCGCTGTCGAGTTCCGCGACGAATTCGCGCGTGTTCGCGACATCCGGAACCACGGCGCCGCGGAAATGCCCGATTTCGGCCTCGAAGCGGTTGCGGCCGTCGAAGAAGACAACATCATCGCCGCGATCCTCGACGAGCGCGTGCAGCTCGGCCGGTTGCAGTCTGGTTCCACCGTCGACCACGCCACTCGCATCGACGCGGAGTTCTCCGGGTGCGCCGAAGCTTACGATCTCGTCACGTACCTTGACCACGAGGCGGGGGAAGTCGAGACTGAAGCCGTGCTCATCCAGCGCGGTGCCCTCGCTCCATTTGGCGTCGAGGTGCTTGAACGGCGCATAGTCCCGCGTCTTGCGGAGATAGCGCTTGACCGCTTTCAGGTCGCCGCCGACGGTGCCGTTGAGTCCGTCCTTGGAGATGAGGATGCGCCCGCGCAGCCCCAGAGACTCGCACAGATCGCGCTGCCACAGCCGGATCGCCTCCGGATCCAGCAGTGGCGTGAAGACGTAGTAGAGGAGGATCTTCGGAACGGCCACCGGACAATGCTACGTCTCAGCAGACTGAGAGGATTCTCAGCCCCGATGGCAGCGAGAGCGGGGTAACGTCCAGACCGGGGGAGTCTGATGGGTTGAAGACAACGAGCGTGACGGTCCAGCTTTTATTTCGATGGTTCAGGTACCGTTCACCGGGGTCGTGGATGCTGAACTGACGTCAGGAGGGGCGGAAAATGGGAACACTCGTGATCATCCCCACGTACAACGAGCGTGAGAATGTCGCGTCCATCGTCGGCCGCGTGCGCGCGGCTACTCCCGACGTGACCGTCCTGGTCGTCGACGACAATTCGCCGGATGGCACGGGAGCGATTGCTGACCAGCTTGCGGCATCCGATTCGTACATTCGTGTGCTGCATCGCAAAGGCAAGGAAGGCCTCGGAGCCGCATACCGGCATGGCATGGCCTGGGGGCTCGCCGAGGGCTTCGACCGCCTTGTCGAAATGGATGCCGACGGGTCGCACCAGCCTGAACAGCTGCACCGCCTGCTCGACGCCCTCGACGACGCGGACATGGTCATCGGGTCGCGCTGGGTGCCGGGCGGAGCCGTGGAGAACTGGCCGATCAGCCGTCGGTTGATCTCCCGCGGTGGCAGCCTGTATGCGCGACTTGCTCTTGGGGTTCCCATGAGGGATATCACGGGCGGTTATCGCGCATTCACTGCCAGGGCGCTCGAAGAGATCAGGTTCGACGAGGTGCAGAGCCACGGCTACAGCTTCCAGATCGACATGCTCTGGCATGCTCACGTGGCCGGCCTCCGGATTGCCGAGGTGCCGATCACGTTCATCGAGCGCCAGTACGGCACCTCCAAGATGAGCCTCGGCATCGTGGTCGAGGCCATGCTGCGCGTGACCAGCTGGGGCATCCGCTCGCTGCCGACGCGTGGGCGTCGCCGCGAGGTGCTCCGCGAGACCGTCGGGCAGCTCCGCTAGTTCTGCAGAATATTCCCGTTCTCGGGAAGCGTGGATCAGACGTACAGATGGCTCAAAGCGAGACATCTCTAGACTCGAACTACACGCTTTACAGAACGGATGTACTGATGGATTTCAACGACCCATACGCTCGCTTCGGCGAGGTCCCGAGCTTCACGCTCACGAGTGAGGACGCCAGCACCGGCCAGCCACTCGCTGCGGCTAACCGTGGCCCGAGCCACGGCGGCACCGACACCTCCCCGCAGCTTTCCTGGAGCGGCTTCCCGGCCGAGACCAAGAGCTTCGCCGTCACCTGCTTCGACCCGGATGCTCCGACCGGCTCTGGCTTCTGGCACTGGTCTGTGTACAACATTCCGGCCACGGTGACCTCGCTGGCTGCTGGCGCCGGTGACCCGAACAGCCCGCTGCTGCCGACGGGAGCTGCAACGGTTCCGAATGAGTTCCGCACGACGCACTACATCGGCTCGGCTCCGCCCGAGGGTACGGGCACGCACCGCTACTTCTTCGTCGTGCACGCGCTCGACGTCGAAACCCTCGAGCTCGACCCGCAGTCGACCCCGGCGATTCTCGGGTTCAACATGCACTTCCACACGCTCGCTCGCGCGGTCATCGTCCCGATCTCGACCTTCGGCGACAAGTAAGCCCAGCTCGCATTGACAACGGATGGCCGGCCACGTTCTGTGGCCGGCCATCCGTGTTTGCGCGGCTGGTCCCGTGTCTGCGCCCGCGCGGTTCGTGTGCACCCGGTCGCGCGGGCGCAGACGCGACGCGCGGGCGCAGACGGGCACGGCGGGGCGAGCGCGGCGAGCGCGGCGACGCGCTGGGCACAGACAAGCGGGTCGGGCGCAGAGGGGCACGGCGGGCGAGCGCGGCGACGCGCGGGGCACAGACAAACGGGTCGGGCGGCAACCGCGGCGACAACCCGCGCGAACAGGTAGGTTGCTGTTGTGAGGACCCACAACGTACGTGTGCACACCAGCGAGGAGAATCTCGCCCGCGAGGCCCAGCTCGCCTGGGCGATCGCCGAGGTCGCGACCGATCCGGTCGAGGTGACAGACGACGTCACCGAGATGGTGGTCAACCGTGTCATCGACAACGCGGCCGTCGCCGCAGCATCCCTCACGCGCCGCCCCGTGGTGTCCGCGCGCTCGCAGGCACTCGCGCATCCGATTGTGCGCTTTACGCCGGGCAGGCATGCCGGTGCGAGCGAGTTCACGGCCGAGGGCGCGACAGTTTTCGGTGAGGATGCCGCCACGCGCGTCTCGCCGGAGTGGGCGGCCTGGGCCAACGGCGTCGCCGTGCGCGAGCTCGACTACCACGACACGTTCCTCGCGGCGGAGTATTCGCATCCCGGTGACAACATCCCACCCGTCACGGCGGTCGCCCAGCACACCGCGACCGCTCGAGGGCTGAGCGGACGCGACCTGGTGCGCGGAATTGCGACAGGGTACGAGATCCAAATCGACCTGGCCAGGGCCATCAGCCTGCACGCGCACAAGATCGACCACGTCGCACACCTCGGCCCGAGCGCGGCCGCGGGAATCGGCGCGATGCTCGGGCTGCCGACCGAGACGATCTTCCAGGCCATCGGGCAGGCGCTGCACACGACGACCGCGACCAGGCAGTCCCGCAAGGGCGAGATCTCCACCTGGAAGGCGCACGCGCCGGCCTTCGCGGGCAAGATGGCCGTCGAGGCGATCGACCGGGCCATGCGCGGCGAGACGAGCCCGACCCCGATCTACGAGGGCGAGGATGGCGTGATCGCCTGGCTTCTCGACGGCCCGACCGCGTCGTACGAAGTGCCGCTGCCTGACCGCGGCGAGGCCAAGCGGGCCATCCTCGACAGCTACACCAAGGAGCACTCGGCCGAGTACCAGGCTCAGGCCTGGATCGACCTCGCCCGCAGGCTGCATGGCACGCATCCCGAGCTCGCCGATCCCGCGAACGTCGAGCGCGTCGTCATCCACACCTCGCACCACACGCACACGGTGATCGGATCGGGCGCAAACGACCCGCAGAAGTACGATCCGGCCGCATCCCGCGAGACCCTCGACCACTCGATCCCGTACATCTTCGCGGTGGCGCTTCAGGACGGTGGCTGGCATCACATCGACTCGTACGCGCCGGAGCGGGCAGGACGCCCGGACACGGTTGCGCTCTGGCACAAAGTCACGACGACGGAAGACCCCGAGTGGACCAGGCGGTATCACTCGCTCGACCCAGCGGAGAAGGCGTTCGGCGGGCGCGTCGAGATCGACCTGACGGATGGTTCAACGGTCGTCGACGAGATCGCCGTGGCGGATGCGCATCCGCTCGGGGCCCGACCGTTCGGGCGTGCGGAGTACGTGCAGAAGTTCCGCACGCTTGCCGATGGCGTGCTCGAGGCATCCGAAATCGAGCGCTTCCTCGACGTGGCGGAGCGCTTGCCATCGCTGAGCGCGGACGAGCTCGGCGGCCTGACGATCACGGCACGGGCGGGCCTGCTGGCCTCGGTGCCGACCCCGAAGGGACTCTTCTGATGCTGTACGCGACGACAACCCCGGCCGCCAAGCGCGCCGCCCTGCGCGAGCGGCTCGCGAGCGGTGAGCTGTTGCGTTTCCCGGGCGCGTTCAACCCGCTGTCTGCCCGCCTGATCGAGCGCAAAGGTTTCGACGGCGTCTACATCTCGGGCGCCGTGCTGAGCGCCGACCTCGGCCTCCCCGACATCGGGCTCACGACCCTCACCGAGGTCGCCGGCCGCTCCGCGCAGATCGCCCGGATGACCGAGCTGCCCGCGCTGGTCGATGCCGACACCGGCTTCGGCGAACCCATGAACGTCGCCCGCACCGTGCAGACGCTCGAGGATGCCGGCGTCGCCGGTCTCCACATCGAGGACCAGGTCAATCCCAAGCGCTGCGGGCACCTCGACGGCAAGCAGGTCGTGGATGAGGACACCGCGCTCAAGCGCATCCGTGCGGCCGTGGACGCCCGTCGTGACCCGAACCTGCTCATCATGGCGCGTACCGACATCCGTGCCGTTGATGGGCTTGCCGCCGCGATCGACCGCGCCAGGGCGCTCGTCGACGCGGGCGCGGACGCCATCTTCCCCGAAGCGATGGCCGACCTGTCCGAGTTCGAGGCCGTGCGCACGGCCGTCGACGTCCCGCTGCTTGCCAACATGACCGAGTTCGGCAAGAGCGACCTGTTCACGTCGCAGCAGCTCGCCGACGTCGGCATCAACATCGTGATTTGGCCCGTGTCGCTCCTGCGCCTGGCGATGGGCGCGGCCGAGCGCGGGCTCGACAGCCTCGCGACCGAGGGCACCCTCAAGCCGCTCCTCAGCGAGATGCAGCACAGGTCGGCGCTGTACGACCTCATCGACTACGAGGGCTACAACGCCTTCGACTCGTCCGTCTTCAACTTCCAGATCGAGCACTAGAGCGAGGGGAACGCCATGACCGAGAACGATGTCCGCAGAGGCCTGGTCGGGGTCATCGCCGACACCACTGCGATTTCCAGTGTCAATTCCGAGACCAACTCGCTGCTCTATCGCGGCTATCCGGTGCAGGAGCTCGCGGCACGCTGCTCATTCGAGGAGGTCGCGTACCTGCTCTGGCACGGCGAACTCCCTGGCGACGATGACCTCGTCGCCTTCGAGGCGCTCGAGCGGGGCCAGCGCACCCTGGCGCCCAATGTGCGACGGGTGATCGAGGATCTGCCGACATCCGCGCACCCGATGGATGTCATGCGCAGCGCGGTGAGCTTCATCGGTGCGAACGACCCGGATGCCGAGAACAACGCGCCGGAAGCGAACCTCGCCAAGTCGCTGCACCTTTTCGCCCAACTCCCCGCGATCGTCGCGTACGACCAGCGCCGGCGGCACGGCAACGATCTGATCGAGCCGCGGGATGACCTGAATTACGCGGAGAATTTTCTGTACATGACGTTCGGTGAGGTGCCGGATCCGGTCGTCGTGGATGCCTTCCGCGTCTCGCTCGTGCTCTACGCGGAGCACTCGTTCAACGCATCCACGTTCACCGCGCGCGTCATCGCGTCGACGCTCAGTGACCTCTATTCGGCTGTGACCGGTGCGATCGGGGCGCTCAAGGGTCCCCTGCACGGCGGAGCGAACGAAGCCGTCATGCACGCCTTCGACGAGATCAAGACGGCCGACCGCGCGGAAGCGTGGCTGGATGAGGCGCTCGGAGCCAAGCGCAAGATCATGGGCTTCGGACACCGCGTCTACAAGAACGGCGACTCGCGCGTGCCGACCATGAAGGCGGCGCTGGACGTTCTGGTCGAGCATTACGACCGGCCAGACCTGCTTGAGCTGTACACCGCGCTCGAGACCGGGATGGCTGAGCGGAAGAACATCAAGCCCAACCTCGACTATCCTTCCGGCCCGGTTTATCACCTCATGGGTTTCGACACGTGGACCTTTACCCCGCTGTTCGCGGCGGCTCGCGTAACTGGTTGGACCGCCCACATCATGGAGCAGCTCGCGGCCAACGCGCTCATCCGGCCGCTCTCGCTCTACAACGGCCCCGAGGAGCGGCACCTGTCCTGACCCGCCTGGCTGGCCTTCTCCACCGCTGACGCGTGGGGCCAATCCCAGGGAGACACCACAAGCGCGGGACGATCGCAGCCCAACGCGCCTTTGACGTTGCGTCAGCGTCTTCGGTTCGTGCCGTCGGTTCGCGCTCTTCGGGGACGCTCTCCGGGGTGGATGGTGCCGTAGAAAGTCTCGATTTCACCGGTCGGGGGTAGTCGAGGAAATGTCAGTGGTTGCCGGTTGACTTGGGTCATGGAAGCCATGACGATCCAGGCGGTGGTTGCCGATACCGTGTCGGAGATGATGGATGCGGTCGTCGCTCTCGACCGGATGGCGTCGGGTATCCGGGGCTTGCAGGCCCAGTTGCTTGATCAGGTTCGCCGGGTGAGTGGTTTGGGGTCGATCGGCAGCAGTCGCCAGGGGGCCGCTGGTCGGGGTATGGAGCTTCGGTCGTTGCGGGCCGAACTTGCGTTGGCGTTGCGGGTTCCGGAGCGCACGGCCGAAGCGCAGCTGGTGGTGGCCGAGGCTCTTGTCCATGACCTGCCGGACACGCTGGTCGCGTTGACTGCTGGGGAGATCGGTTACCGGCACGCGCAGATCATGGTCGACCACACCACCGCCCTCGACAATGAGCCACGGGCAACACTCGAGTCGTCGGCCCTCCCGTACGCACGGAACCT
>JAUZGC010000105.1 GCA_030840105.1 Microbacteriaceae bacterium | reverse complement strand
ACGACGCACTGCGTCTCGTACTCCGCCATCGTCCAGTCGTTGTCGCTCACGTGGTAGAGATAGACCTCTCGTGGCGTGCCGTCCGTACCGGTGCCCGTGACCCACACGCCCGCACAGGTCTTGCCGGCCATCCTCGGGCCGATGGTGGCGGGGTCGGGCAGCGCCGCCGCTACGACGTCGCGCGGAGCGACATCCGCAGGGCCGTTTTCGGTGCGCACGCGCAGGGGTGTCGTCGAGTCGAGCCCGAGGCGGTGGAGCGTTCGCAGCACGTCGATGAACTCCGAGCCGAGCCCGTACTTGAAGGTGATGCGCCGTGCGTCCAGCCATCGCGGCATGAGGAGCACCTCCTCGTGCTCGACATTGACGCACTCGACCGGTCCGATGCCCTCGGGGAAGGTGAAGATCTCCGGCTCGCTGAACGGCTCGGTCGTGAACCAGCCGACGTCCTTCTCGAAAATGACGGGCGGATTCAGGCATTCCTCGATCGTCGTCCAGATGCTGAACGACGGCGCGAAGATCTCGGTTCCTTCCTCGTCGCGCACGACCAGGTTGGCGCCATCGCGCGTTCCGAGCTCATCGATCTCGCTGAACAGGTTGTCCGCCGCGAATCGCGCGAACACATCGCTGAGCCCTGGCTCGACGCCCATACCGACGAGGGCGAGCCGGCCCGCCGACTCCCAGTCTCCGCGCTGGGCGAATTGGTCGTCGCCCAGCTTGACTCCCGTCTTGGTGAACGGATCGTGCGGATGCGGCTCCGAGAGGCTCATCGCCATGTCGAGGTAGTCGGCGCCTGCAGCGAGCGCACCGGCGAAGATGGTCGGCACGAACTTGGGCTCGACCGCGTTCATCACGTGCGTGACACCGTTCGCGCGCGCCAGAGCCTCGACGCTGTCGGGGTCGGATGCGTCGATCTGCGCTGCTGAGAAACGGCTCGCGACATCCGCGCCGTGTCGTGCCGCGATCCAGGCGATCGTGCGCTCCGCCTTGGCCACGGCGTAGTCGCTCACGACGATGTGTTCGTAGAAATCCCGTCGTGCCGCGATCCTGGCGATGGCGTCGCCGACACCGCCGGCCCCGACCAGAAGGATTCTCATGTCGGCCACGCTACGCTGCGGGCCCCGATATGCACAGGGATTCTCGTCAGCGGGCGAAGACAACCCGATGCGGCCGCTGGCGTTCGGCAAGCAACCGGTAGGCGAACGGCGCCCAGACGATCACCGCAATGCCGGCGCCCAGGAGCAGCCCGCCCGCGGTGTCGCTGAGCCAATGCGCGCCCAGGTAAGTGCGGCTGAGCAGCATGAGCACGGTGTACACCGCGCCGGCCGCCCACACCCAGGTGCGCAGAAAGAGGATGCCAAGCGTCACCGCCATGGTCGCAGCGTTCGCGGTGTGCCCGGACGGAAACGCCCCAAGGTCGGCGTGAACGAGGATGTCCTCCGGGCGAGCCCGGCCCACCGTGAGCTTGAGCACCTGCACGACCCCGGCGCTCAAGGCCGCGGCGAGTGCGTAGTACAGCGCACCCCATGGCCGGCGAAAGAGGATCAACGCAGCGATCGTGCAGATCGGCACGACGAGAACCCCGAAAAGACCTCCGCCGAGAAAGTCCATCAGGAGCGCCGGAAGGGTCCAATACGGCTCACGATGCTCGATGATCTCGTTCATCCAGCTCACATCGAGCGCGAACGGCTCGCGCGGTCGAAATGCGATCAGCGCGCCGAGTGCAACGACGAGGACGATGACAACGGATGCCGAGACAACCGGCCACAATCGCGCGATTCGCCGCGCCGTCGCGGCTTGCTCGATTGACATGACCTCAGGCTAGTGCGCGAGTTCGGGGACCGTTCGTGGCTGCACGACAAACCAGAGCGCAAGGATCGCTACCATCGATGTCCCGGCCATGACCGCGCCCATCGGCACGGCGCTACTGACACCGAGGAGTCCGACGACGGGAGAGATCAGCCCGGCGAGCCCGAAGTTGAGGGCACCGAGCAGCGAGGCGGCGGTACCGGCCTCGTGCCCGTGGCTGTTGAGGGCGAGGACCTGCACGCATGGGAAGCCGAATCCGCAGGCCGCGATGAAGAACCAGAGCGGGATGATCGTACCCCAGAGCCCGAACCCGGCAGCGTCGAGCGCAACGATCGTGAGCGAGGAGGCGAGCATGACCGCGGTCGTGACCGCAAGGATCCACTGCGGACCGATGTACTTCGTCAGCCGCGAGCTTGACTGCACGCCGATGATGATCCCGACCGAGTTGGCCGCGAAAAGGAGCCCGTACTGCTGCGGGTCGAAATGGTAGATCATCTGGAACAGGAACGAACTCGAAGAGAGGTAGGCAAACAGCCCGGAGAAGGTCATGCCGCCCACGATCGCGACGCCCACGAAAACGCGATCGCTCAGCACGGCCCTGTAGCGCTGCCCGCTCGTCGAGTGCCCCGCATCGTGCCGACGTTCCTTCGGGAGGGTCTCCACGATCCAGAGCGAAACGCATCCGAGCACGAATGCGCCGTACACCGCGAGTACCCAGAAGATGCCGCGCCACGGCATCACGAGGAGCAGTTGCGATCCGATCACGGGAGCCAGGACGGGCGCGAGTCCGCTGACGAGAGCAAGCCGGGAGAGCATCCGCACGAGTGGGCGACCGCCGAAGAGATCACGCACCATGGCCATGGCGACGACGCCGCCCGCCGCAGCGCCGACACCCTGCAGGGCGCGGAAGATCCCGAGGATCTCGACGTTGGGCGAAATGGCGGCTCCCGCACAGGCCACGATGTGAACCGCGGTCGCGAGGATCAGGGGCAGTCGGCGACCTACCTTGTCGCTCCACGCTCCCACGATGAGCTGGCCGAGCCCGAACCCAACGGTCGTCGCGGTCAGCGTCAGCTGAATCATGGCCGTTGCAACGCCGAAATCGCTTTCGAGCGCCGGCATCGCGGGCAGATACAGGTCGATCGTGAACGGACCGAGGGCGGTCAGCGCCCCGAGAACGAGAATGTAGGCGAGCCGCTCGCGGCCAGAGAGTGAGTCACCGGGGTGGACGACAGTTGTCACGAAAATCCTTGGAAGAAGAAGCTGGGCGCAGCGCGGCGGACGGGCACCGCGGTGCAAAGTACAGGGGTGCCTTCGGGCGGCATGAGGGGAAATCGGCCCGATTCCGTCATCGATCGAATCGATTCGATCAGGCCGTTGCCAGCTTATCGGAAGGATGATGGGTTATGTGGCCAAACCCGACATTTGGGAACGGCGAGCAATCAAAATGGAGAAGTGACTCCTGCCGGGTCGTCGATCAGCGACGCGAACGCCAACTCGGCCGCACCGACCATGAGCAGGTTCGCGCCAAGCTCGGACCTGACGATCTCGACCTGTTCGACCGATGCGCCAAGTGCGCGCTCCGCGACGAGAAAGACGAGCCGCTCCGGCGCCGCCGCAAAGAGAGCTCCCAGGAACCCGCCAAGCACGATGAGCTCGGGGTTGAGGACATTCACCGCGTTTCGAAGCACGATCGCGAGGAACCCGAGTTGACGTTCCACCTCCGCAGCGACTGCTGAACTCTCTGACAAGGTCAGTGCCCGGTCGAGATCGTCGATTTCGGTGGCCGGCGGAAGGCCGAGCACGCCGAAAAGCGACGACTGGTTGACCTCGGTTTCGAGGCATCCGAACGCCCCGCATTGGCAGCGGTCACCCGCATTGTTGACAAGCGTGTGCCCGAATTCACCGGCATACCCAGATGTGCCGGTCAGTGGGATGCCCCCTGCTATGACACCGGCGCCGATGCCGCTCGGGCCGCCATTGAGAAAGATCAGGTCCGAGGCGCCCCTGCCTGCGCCGAAGAGGCGCTCTGCGTCCGCACCCAGTCGTGCGTTGTTGGCGACGTGCACGGATAGGCCCGTCGCATCCGCAAGCATCTTGCCAAGCGGTACGTCGACCCAGCCAAAGTGCGACGCCAGGGGAATGGCGCCATCCGACTCGCGAACGAGGCCCGGCAGGGCGACGCCGATCCCGACCGTCCGCAAGTACGTGGCGAGCTCGGGCCGGAGCTCGTCGATCATCGCGATGACCATCGCAACGACCTCTTCGGGTCTGGGCGCCCGCGTGGTCTCACGACGCATCCGGCGACGCACGACGCCATCGAAGCCGACAACGCCGACGGTCACGCCCTCGACCTCGGGGTTGACGGCGAGCGCGACGACCCCGGGGTGCGGGGAGACGATCCAGCTGGGCCGCCCGACCCGGTGATGGTCGTTTGGCACGGTCTCGACGACCAGTCGGAGATCCACGAGTTCGCCGACGAGATCACCTACGGTTGAGCGGTTGAGGCCGATTGCCCTGGTCAACTCGGAGCGCGGGACCCGGCTGCCGCGATGCACGAACCCAAGCACCTTTGACAGGTTGCGCTGCCGCATGGTGTCGAGGTTGTCGCCTTGTGCCGGTAGACCGGGCATGTACTGACCATACGCTCACAGGTCGCGCGACTGGGGGCCACGGTTGACCTTGCTATCGAGCCATCCGGTCAATTTGTTTCTGGACCGCCAAAATCCGGCCCTCCCCCGATATGTTTGCCAACAAGAAATCCATCAACGACGCTGAGAGAAGTACTCCGATGGCCAATGCGCCCACACGCGACGACAAGTTCTCCTTTGGTCTGTGGACCATCGGCTACAACGGCACCGACCCCTTCGGCGGCCCCACCCGACCGCAGCTCGATGTCGTGGAGGCCGTGACCAGGCTCAACGAGCTCGGGGCATACGGCCTCACCTTCCACGACAACGACCTCTTCGCATTCGGCTCGACGGATGCCGAGCGGCAGAAGCAGATCGACAGGCTCAAGCAGGTGCTCGCCGACACCGGCGTCGTCATTCCGATGGTCACCACCAACCTGTTCAGTGCGCCCGTCTTCAAGGACGGCGGCTTCACCTCCAACGACCGCGCTGTGCGTCGCTTCGCGCTGCGCAAGGTGCTGCGCAACCTCGACCTGGCCGCCGAACTCGGTGCGAAGACCTTCGTGATGTGGGGTGGCCGCGAGGGCGCGGAGTACGACGCGGCCAAGGACATCCGCGCAGCGCTCGAGCGCTATCGCGAGGCCGTGAACCTGCTCGGCGACTATGTGACGGACAAGGGATACGACATCCGCTTCGCGATCGAGCCGAAGCCGAACGAGCCCCGCGGCGACATCCTGCTGCCCACGGTCGGACATGCGATGGCGTTCATCGAGACGCTCGAACGACCCGAGCTCGTCGGCGTGAACCCCGAAGTCGGGCACGAGCAGATGGCCGGGCTGAACTTCACTGCCGGCACCGCGCAGGCCCTCTACCAGGGCAAGCTGTTCCACATCGACTTGAACGGCCAGCGCGGCATCAAGTACGACCAGGACCTGGTGTTCGGTCACGGCGACCTGCAGAATGCATTCTCGCTGGTCGACCTGCTCGAGAATGGGGGACCCAACGGCGGGCCCGCGTACGACGGTCCGCGCCACTTCGACTACAAGCCGAGCCGCACCGAAGACATCACGGGCGTCTGGGATTCCGCCGCCGCGAACATGCGCATGTACCTGCTGCTCAAGGAGCGTGCGGCGTCGTTCCGTGCCGACCCCGAGGTGCAGGAGGCTCTGGCCGCATCGCGTGTGGCGGAGCTGTCCCGGCCGACACTCAGCGCGGGCGAGAGCTACGACGACCTTCTGGGGGACCGCTCGGCATACGAAGACTTCGACGCCGACGCGTACTTCGGCGGCAAGGGCTTCGGCTTCGTGCGTCTGCAGCAGCTCGCGCTCGAGCACCTGCTCGGCGCACGCTAGCCGCACCCCGCGCCCGCCAATTCCTCGCATCCCCGCATCCCCCGCATCCTCCGCATTTTCCCAGCCGAGTCGCGTCAAAGTACCCTTTAGCCATGCCGGGAAGGCGACTTTGACGCGATCCGCGGATCGGAACAACCCAGGAGCCCACATGACACTGGTCGCAGGAGTCGACTCGTCGACCCAGAGCTGCAAGCTCGTCATCCGAGATCTCGACAGCGGCGCGCTCGTGCGCCAAGGCCGGGCATCCCACCCGGACGGCACGGAGGTCGACCCGGCCGCGTGGTGGGATGCACTCCTGTCGGCCATCGCCGGCGCAGGCGGAATCGACGACGTGGCGGCGATCGCTGTTGCCGGGCAGCAGCACGGCATGGTGGTTCTGGATGCCTCTGGTCGCGTCATCCGGCCGGCTCTGCTCTGGAACGACACCCGCAGCGCACAAGCCGCTCTCGATCTCATCGCGGAGGTCGGCGCCGACGAGTACGTGCGCCGCGCGGGCTCGCTGCCCGTTGCATCCTTCACCTCAACCAAGCTGCGCTGGCTCCGTGACGCGGAGCCGGAGAACGCGGCCAGGGTTGCGGCGGTTGCCCTCCCCCACGACTGGCTGAGCTGGCGCTTGCGCGGCTATGGCCCAGAAGGCGAGAGCGCACACGGGCCGGTGCTCGAAGAGCTGGCGACCGATCGCTCGGATGCAAGCGGCACCGCATACTGGAGCGCCTCGACTGGTCGCTACGACCTCGATCTGTTCGAGCGCGCACTCGGGCGACCCGGCCGCGAAGCCGGCACCGCTGGACCGGCCGATGCCGTCGTGCTGCCCAAAGTCCTCGGACCCTCCGACACCGCGGGCCGGACACCCAGCGGGGCGCTGGTCGGCGCCGGCGCCGGCGACAACGCAGGAGCGGCGCTCGGCCTCGGAGCGGTTCCCGGCGACGTGATCGTGTCGATCGGCACCAGCGGTACGGTCTTCGCAGTCACCGCTGAGCCCTCCGCAGACACCAGCGGGGCCGTCGCGGGGTTTGCCGACGCGAGCGGGCTCGCGCTCCCCCTTATTGCGACACTCAACGCCGCGCGCGTCCTCGACTCGATCGCCGACCTGCTCTCGGTCGACCATGCCGGACTCTCCGAGCTCGCACTCTCGGCCGAGCCGGGGTCGGGCGGCGTCGTG
Organism: Microbacteriaceae bacterium; assembly: GCA_030840105.1. GTDB lineage: Bacteria > Actinomycetota > Actinomycetes > Actinomycetales > Microbacteriaceae > JAUZGC01. Next base: position 6,650 of record JAUZGC010000105.1, on the reverse strand, counting down.
CTCGTTCCATACTTCGAGGGAGAGCGCACTCCTAACCTGCCGGATGCGACGGCCAGCTTCCACGGGCTCACCGTCGCTTCGACGACCCCCGCCAACTTCGCGAGGGCAGCCGTCGAAGGCATGCTGTGCGGGCTCGCAGCCGGACTCGACGCGATTCGTGCGGTCGGGGTGACGCCGCACCGCATCCAGGTGATCGGGGGCGCGGCGCAGAATCCCGCGCTGGCGCACGTCGCGGCGCAGGTCTTCGACGTGCCCGTGGTGATCCCGCAGCCTGGCCAGTACGTCGCCGACGGGGGCGCGGTGCAGGCGGCGTGGATCGTCACGGGCGTGCGGCCGAACTGGCCGGTCGCGGTCTGGGCGAGTCCGGAACCCGACTACCACCCGGAGATCAGGGAGCAGTACAGCGAATACGCCGTCTCGGTCGGATAGCCGGGCGACGAGCCCTCTGGCTGGTCGGTCCTGTCGCTGGGCCTACGCGCGGGCCGCCAGCGCGGCGCCCGCCTCCCGGGCCCAGGTGAGTGGGTCGGCGATGGCCGCGGCCGAACCGCCCGCCAACTCGCTGAGGGATGCCGCCGCCTCGAACGCGTCGGCGGGTGCCGCGATTGCACCAGCAACGAGCATCGAGCGGATGCCGGCATCCGCGGCCAGCTGTGCAACGTACGACGCAACCTTCCCCGCGGCCGACTGGGAGTCGAACCGGCCTTCGCCCGTGATGACCAGGTCGGCACCGCCGAGGAGAGCGGGCAGGCCGAGAGCGTCCCCGACCGCACCGGCACCCGGCGCGAGCTCGGCGCCCCACGCAAGAAGCCCGTACCCGGTTCCGCCTGCGGCGCCCGCCCCCGGCGTATCCGCCCGCGCGACCGAGCGCATCAGCCGCTCGAGGCGCACCAGGTTCGACTCCAGGCCGACCACCTGGTCAGGGTTCGCACCCTTCTGCGGACCGAACACGGATGCCGCACCGAGCGGCCCGAGCAGCGGATTCGTAACGTCGCTCAGGATTCCCGCGCCGTGCGGCGGCAGGGCGCGCAGACCGCTGAGGTCGACCTTCGCAAGTGTTCCGAGTCCCCGGTTTCCGAGGCGGACCGGCCGGTTCGTAGCGTCCGTGAATACCGCTCCGAGCGCCGTCAGGGCGCCGACACCCCCGTCGGTGGACGAGCTTCCGCCGATCGCAAGAACCAGCCGCGAGACGCCGTGGTCGAGCGCCGCCGCGATGGCCTGCCCGAACCCGAGCGTGTGCGCGTCGAGCGGCAGGAGTTGGTCGAGCAGGGTGATGCCGCTCGTCTCGGCGAGCTCGACGACGCCGACTCCCCCTGGATAAAACTCCGATGCCGGCAGGAGCAGCCACGAGGCACGAACGGACCGGTTGTCCGGCCCCTGAACGGTCACGGGCATCCGGAGCGCGCCCGGCGCCGCCGCTTCGACCGCGTCAAGGGTTCCTTCGCCGCCATCCGCCATCGGCGCGAGGACGATCGTGTCGTCCGGCCGCACCGACGACCAGCCTTCGCCGATCGCCGCAGCAATCTGCGTCGCCGTTGCCGAACCTTTGAAGGAATCCGGCGCGATCACAAGGGTCAGTGGATCGGTCACGCCCACAAGGATGACACGTGTTCGGCGAACATCCGGGCCGTGAGCGTCGCGATCTCGCCTGGGTCGGCATCCCACACCGCCTGGTTGAAGATCTCGACCTCGATGTCGCCGCGGTAGCCCGCCGCAGCGACCGCCCGCGTCAGCGGCCCGAAATCGATGTGACCGTCGCCCATCATTCCGCGGGCCAGCAGCACGTCCGCGGGAAGCGGTGTGAGCCAGTCGCACACCTGGTAGCTGGCGATCCTTCCGCCGGCGCCCGCGCGTGCGATCTGCGCGAGCACGGCCGGGTCCCACCAGACGTGGAAGGTGTCGACGACCACGCCGACCGACTCGGCTGGAAACTGCACGGCAATGTCGATCGCCTGCTCCAGCGTCGAAACAACGGCACGGTCGGCGACGTACATCGGGTGCAGCGGTTCGATGGCGAGGGTCACTCCGGATGCGCGGGCCGCAGGTTCGAGCTCGGCAATCGCGTCGCGCACGCGCTCGCGTGCACCGACCAGGTCACGCGATCCCGCAGGCAGTCCACCCGCGACGAGAACGAGAACAGCCGCCGATCCCGGCGCGCCAGCGGCGGCGAGGGTTGCGGTCTCCTCGATGGCGGCGCGGTTGTCGTCGAGCGATGCCCGGCGAGTCGCGCCCTCGAACGCGGTAAAGAAGCCGCCACGACACAGGCTCGAGACGCGAAGCCCGGAATCTGCGACCAGCTCGGCCGCTCGGGCGAGCCCGACTTCAGTAACGGGCTCTCGCCACAGGCCGATGCTGCCGATGCCCGCGCCCGCGGTGACCGCGATGGCCCTTTCGAGGTCCGCGTACTTGACCGTCGCCTGGTTGAGCGAGAGCTTCGGATGCGGAATGGATCCGACGGTCACGCGTCCACCCCGTTCACGGTGAGCAGCTGATGCCAACGCGCGGCTGCGAGCTCAGGCCGTTCGAAGGCCCCGACCTCGTTGCCGAGCCGAACGATCTCGGAGAGGTGCGGCAGGCTCCGCGCGGCCTGCAGTCCGCCGACCATGCTGAATGCCTGCTGGTGGCCATTCAGCCAGGACAGGAACGCGACGCCCGTCTTGTAATAGAACGTCGGCGTGGCGAAGATCTGGCGGGAGAGTGCCTCGGTCGGACCGAGGATGCTGAAGTACTTTTTCCGGTCTCCGGCGTCCAGGGCCTGGATGGCCGCCGACGCGCTTGGCGCGAGGGCAGCGAACGCGCCGAGCAGGGCATCCGAGTGTGCGCGTCCCGTCGATTCGCCGTCTACTCCCGCGATCAGGCGCACATAGTTGAAGTCGTCGCCGGTGAACATCGTGGCCGTCTCGAGCATGCGCGAACGCAGCGCGATCTCAGCGTCGGCGTCGAGCAGGCTCATCTTGATGCCGGCGACCTTATCGGCATTCTCGGCCATGATCCCGAGCACGGTCTCCGTCGCAGTGGCCGAGTCCGTCGAACCGAAATAGTCCGCGAGCACCGGGTCGAATGCGGCTCCCAGCCAGTGCAGGATGACGGGCGCGGATGCCGCGGCGAGCACCTCCCGGTAGACCCGCTCGTAGTCCGCTGCTGTGTTCGCCGCCCGCGCCAGGTGGCGACTCGCCATCAGGACGACGCCGGCTCCGGCATCCTCAGTGAAGTGCAGTTGCTCCTTGTAAGCGTCGATCACACGGTCGAGCGAGACGACCTCGTCATCGAGGTGGTCGGTGTTGACGCCGACCACGATGCGCCCACCCGCGACCTGCGCTTCAACGGCGCTGCGCGTGATCAGCTCGCGCGTGGCTGCCGGGTCGAGGCCCATGTTGCGCTGGGCGGTATCCATGGCGTCGGCGACGCCGAGCCCCCAGGACCAGACATGGCGTCGGAACGCGAGCGTCTCATCCCAGTCGATGTCGGCGGCGACCCCGGGCGTGTTGTCCGCCCAGCGCTTCGGCACGACGTGCGCCGCAGCGTACGCGGTGCGTGAGGCGAGCGGATGCCGCGGCCTCGAGAATGCGGCGGGGGCGGCCAGCTGCACGGTACGGGTGGCACCGTCGGTGCCGAGAAGGACGAGGCGGGTCATCGCAGAGCTCCGCTCAACGCTGATTCAGCGAGATGACGGGAAGCTCGATGCGGCGACCCTCCTGCGAAGAGATGAGGCCCTGCTCGGCGAGCTGGACGCCGCGAGCGCCGGCCAGGAAGTCGAACGGGTTGGGCGCGTCCTCGACGACGTGGCGGATGAACTCCTCCCACTGGGTCTTGAACCCGTTCTCGAATACATCGTTGGCTGGCGACTCGATCCAGTCGTCGTCGTAGTCGTGCGTGTCGGCGATGTCGGGGTTCCACACCGGCTTCGGCGTCGCGTTCCGCGGCTGGATCTTGCAGCCGAACAGGCCGACCACGGCGCTCCCGTGTGTGCCGTCGACCTGGAATTCAACCAACTCGTCGCGGTTGACGCGCACCGCCCAGCTCGAGTTCAACTGCGCCGTGACTCCGCCTTCCAGCTCGAAGATGGCGTAGGCCGCGTCATCCGCCGTCGCTTCGTACGTCTGGCCACCCTCGTCGACGCGCTGCGGGATGTGTGTCACAGCCTTCGCGTAGACCGACTCGACCCTGCCGAAGAGGTTCTCGAGCACGTAGCTCCAGTGCGGGAACATGTCGACCACGATGCCGCCGCCGTCTTCCTTGCGGTAGTTCCAGCTGGGGCGCTGAGCGGCCTGCCAGTCGCCCTCGAATACCCAGTATCCGAACTCACCACGGACGGAAAGGATGCGGCCGAAGAAGCCGGAGTCGATGAGGCGCTTGAGCTTGCGGAAGCCCGGGAGGTACAGCTTGTCGTGCACAACGCCGTTCTTGATCCCGGCCGCGTCTGCGAGCCGCGCGAGTTCGAGCGCTTCCTCGAAGGATTCCGCGGTCGGCTTCTCCGTGTAGATCGCCTTGCCTGCGGCAATCGCCTTCTTGATGGCGGGCACGCGAGCCTGGGTCACCAGGAAGTCGGCGTAGATCTGCCAGCGGTCGTCGGCGAGGGCGTCGTCGAGGGACGTCGTGTAGTTCTCGATCCCGTGCGTGGCCGCGAGCTCGGCGAGTTTCGCTTCGCTTCGGCCGACGAGGATCGGCTCCACCTGCACGCGGCTGCCATCGGCCAGGAGCACGCCCCCTTGTTCGCGGATGGCCAGAATCGAACGAAGCAGGTGCTGGCGATAGCCCATGCGCCCTGAAACGCCGTTCATGATGATGCCGATGGTCGACTCTGACACTCGTTGCTCCTTGGAATTTGGGAAAGCGCTTACCCGAGTGTATGAGGCTCGCGGGCGCGTGCGCAAGTCAATTTTTGTTCTCGAGGAATGCGCATGCCGATAACTAGGATGGGCAACGCCCGACCGACCACCCCGATGCGACACCATGACGAGAGCGAGACCAGATGACGGAGAACGTGACCGGACGAAACGCGCTGATTCTGAGCGGCGCCGGTCGCTTCGCCGACCCGTGGCATCCGTTTGCCGACACCTCGGCACGCATCGCCGACATCCTCCGCGGCGAAGGATTCCAGGTCGACATCGACGAGCGGATCGACGAGCGGATGCCGGACCTCCGCGGAGTGGACCTTCTGGTGGTCAACATCGGCGAGCCGGACAGGCTCGAGCCTGCCCGCGACGAGCCGGACCGCGCCGGCCTGCTTGCCTACCTCGCGAGCGGCTCACCGATCCTGATCATGCACGTGTCGTCGACGAGTCTTCCGGGGGTGCCGGAGTGGGAGTCGATCATCGGCGGGATCTGGGTGCGTGGCACCACGATGCATCCCGACCAGGGGCTCGCTGCGATCCGGGTCTACCCGGAGCGCCACGAGATCGTCGCCCCGCTTGGCGACTTCACCGTGTTCGATGAGCGCTACAGCTACCTGCGAACGGCCCCGGATCTCGTACCGCTCGCGACGCACGAGCACGACGGTATCGAGCATCCGCTGCTCTGGGCGCGGACCTACGGCGCCTCTCGCGTCGTGTACGACGCGCTCGGGCACGACACGCGGTCGTACGAGTCCGCGGAGCACAGGGCGATCATTGCGCGGGCGGCCCGCTGGCTGGTCGGCGACCTATTGGTGGCCTCGACAGCTGATCAATCCTAGGATCTCGCGGACCTCGCGGGTGCCGCGGACCCCTAGCCCAAGGCTCCCTCCGGGCTCTCGCGGCTCTCTCGGATGTCTCGGATGTCTCGGCTCCCGCGTATCTCTTTGGATCCTGCGGCTCCCTCGGCTCGCAGCTCCCGCGGCTCCCAGCTCCCGCGGCGCCTACGGTTGTCTCGGATCTCTCTGATCCCGCGACTCCTGCGTTCCCTCGGGCCGGTCTACTCCTGCACAGGGTCCTGTTGGTCTGACTTGTCCCAGGACTCGTGCGTTCCCGGCAGAAGTATGTTCGATCCTGCCAGACTCGTTTCATGGCCTCAGTCGTAGACGCGTTCACCGCATCGCTTGATGCGGTGCGGTCTGCTGCCGCCGCGATCCCGGCCGAGGTCGCTCTCATCAAAGGGCTCGATCATGAGGCGCTGCTCACCTCGCTTCGGGCGCTTTCCGAGATCCGCCGCATTGTGGATGTCCGCACGTCCCTGATCGCCGGTGAGATCAGCTATCGGTCCCGCTGGGACCTCGGCTACGACGGGTTTGCCCAGCGGGAAGGTTTCCGCACTCCCGAAGCACTCATCCAGCACGAAACCGGTTCCACCGCGCGCGGCGCCCTGACCCTCGTGCACGCCGGCACCATGGTGCATGACGCGCTGGTCCATGACGCCATGGTGCATGACGCCCTCGCCGAACGCGAACCAGGCAGTGAGCTCGCCCCCGAACCCACACGCGAGCCCTGGCTTGCGGCGGTTGGTGCGGCGGTTGCCGCCGGGGTACTTACGGTGGACGCGGCGAACGCGATCCGGTCCGGGCTCGGCGAGCCTTCAGCGGATGCGACGGGTGCGGCGGGGACGGATGCGGCGGGTGCAGCAGGCACGGGCACCACCGGGGGCGGCGTGACCGGGGTGACCGGCGACGATCTCGCGGCCGCCGCGCACACCCTGCTGGGCGAAGCCGCCACCCTCGATGCCGACCGGCTCCTCAAACG
>JAUZGC010000064.1 GCA_030840105.1 Microbacteriaceae bacterium | reverse complement strand
CACAGGCGTTCAACCTCGTGCACGTCTATGAAAACACGGTCCTGCACTCCGTCGTTCCGATCGGCCAGTTCCCGACCGTTTCGTACGTCTCTCCGGAGGAATCAGCCGAGGCCCTGCGCGCCGCCGGCGTCGTCATCCCGCCTGCGGTTGCATCGCCGGTGCCCGTCGAGGAACCGTTGACGTCGTTGATCGACCCGCCGACGACGCCCATCGGCGTACTGGCCGGCGTCTAGCGTACTGGCCGGCGTCTAAGGGAAGGGCTGCGGCCCACTCGAGGACCGCGGGCCTACTCGAATGCGGTCAGGCCCTCGTCCATCTGCCGCTCCCACGGCGCCGCGATCGGGAAGTACCGCTTGAGGAACTCGACGACGATGGCCGCGCGCTCATCGGCCGACACTTCCGGGAAGCTGCCGTCGTTGAGGCAGAAGAAGTCGTCCGAGCGATTCTTGAGCATGGCGGGCAGCATCGCGAGGCCGGATCGCGCGGTCGTATCCACATAGCGAACCCGGGCGCTCTCCTGCTGCACGGCCCGTCCCGTCAGGAGCGCGTAGTAGTGGAAGAGCGAGTTCGTGACCGAGATGTCCGTGCCGGAACGGAACTGGCTCTTCTGCGTCCTCGCGAAGTCATCGGGGAACTCCCGCTCGAGCTCGAACAGGATGCTCTTCCGCAGTGGGGTCGCAGCATGCTCGAGGTGTCTCGTGATCACCCCGCCGAAGCGCTCCCACAACAGTCGCCGGTTCACGCGTGCCGAGTTCTCGAACCCGCTTCGCCCCGGCTCGCTGTCGCCGAGTCCGATCCTCGTCTGCGCCTCGATGAATTTCGTCACTCCGCCGGCGGAGAAGAAGGTGCTCGGCTGCACGGGACGACCGAAGAACATGTCGTCATTCGAGTAGAGGAAATGTTCGCTGAGGCCCGGGATGTGCTGCAGCTGGCTTTCGACCGCCTGCGAGTTGTGCGTCGGCAAGCCTGAGCAATCGGAGAAGAACTCCTCGCTGCGCACGATGGTCACCATGGGGTGGTCGGCAAGCCACTCCGGCTTCGGCGAGTCCGTCGCGATGAAGATCCTCCGCACCCACGGCGCGAACAGGTACACCGACCGGAGTGCGTACTTCAACTCGTCGATCTGGCGATACCGGGCCTCAGCGTCATCCCCCTCCCCCACGACATAGCTCTGCATGCGCTTGGCACGCTCGCGCTGGAACTCGATATCAGTGCCGTCCACCCAGGAGAAGACCATGTCGATGTCGAAGCGAACATCGGAGGCATGCGGGTCGAACATGCCGCTCAAGGTGTTCCAGCTCGCCCCGTGAAGCAAGACCGTCGTTCGAATGGCCTCGGATCGCGGAAGCAAGCGCCGCGTAAGCGAATTCTCGACAGGGCAGTCGATGAACTCGTCATCGAAACGCCACAACTGCAGCTCCACGCCGCTGGACGCGCCATACCTGAGTCCGCCGACGGGTTCGAGCCGGGGACGATACAGGCGGAAGATGCGCGACTTGCGCTTCGTCGAGAGGCTTCCGGTATTGACCAGGACGGGTGGCCTCGCCTTGCCGTCGAGGGTCTTCGAATACAGCGGTTCGTCTTCGCAGGCGATGGCGAGGGCCTCCTCGACAGCACCACGCAGCGTCTCGTCGACCGCAAGCACGGGTCGCTCGTCATTGCCGCGGACGAGGAGGAAATCGATGCCGGCATCCGTGAGAACTCGACCGATGAAAAGCAGATCCTCGATGAGCGCCTGGCGTGGCGTGAGATCGGGATTGACAAGGTGGGCGACGCCTTTGCGCACAACCACATCCGGGCGATTGTGCGTATTCGGCCAGGAACGCGGAACCGCCACAAAGCCGGAAGCCAGTCCGAATTCATCCTCCGGTTCCGGCACCGGCTCCAGAGCGAGGTTGTGAGTTACTGCACTACCCGTAGTCATGTTTTCAGCCCAATCGTTACGAGTTTGGCCGGCCATTTCAGTGGGTCCGCTGGCTGATGTTCGCCCTAGCTTACGCCCCGATCCTGTCGCGGCCACCAAGTGCTTCGGTGAGAAGGTGAATGAGCGCGTCGAGCTGCACGGAGTCGGCCGAGCCAGGCTCGATGTCGGACCCATCGAGGGCCCGGGCGGCCAGCCCCTGCTTGGCATCGATGAGCTCGGCGATCTTCGAATCGATCGTCTGTGCAGCGATGATACGCCACGCGGTGACGGGCTCTTCCTGCCCGATCCGGTGCACGCGGTCGATCGCCTGGGTCTGCTCTGCCGCCGTCCACGAGAGCTCGGCGAGCACGACGTTCGACGCGGCCTGCAGGTTGAGGCCGACACCTGCCGCGGTGAGCGAACAGACGGCGACGGCGACACCCGGATCGTTGTTGAACGCGTCGATCTCCTTCTGGCGTGACACTGCGGTCTGGTCTCCGCGGATCGAGATCGTACGAAGATCACGCGCGGCGAATGCCTGCTCTGCGGCGTCCATGACGTCGATATGCTTCGCGAAGAAGACGACCTTCCCGACCGAGTGCGCGAGCTGCGCGGCGTAGTCGGACGCCAGGTTCGCCTTCGCCTGGCCGATCTTGCGCACCATGGTGAAGACGTTTTCGCCCGTCTTGGCGGACTTCGATTCCTCGAGCTCCGACTGGGCAACCAGGCGGATGAGGTGCTTCCGGTGTGCGTCGCTGTCACCGCCAAACGAGTCGGGAACCCCCGCCGCCGCGGCACGGTTGAAGCGCGTCACAAGCCTGGCTGCAAGCTCGCGCTCGGCCTGGCGGATCGAGCGGCCCAGGTCGTCGTCGAGCTCGACCGGGAGGTCGACGACCCGACGGCTCGGGAGGTCTGCCGCGACGTCCACCTTGCGCCGGCGCACGATGCCCATATCGATCACGGCCTCCCTGGCGACGGAGTAGAAACCGAAGTCGGCCGGCGTCAGCCCGGTCTCTTCAAGCCGTTCCATGAGCTGTGGCCGCGGCTTGTTGCCGTCGATCCAGCCCAGGAACTGCCAGATCGCCCGGAAGTCGTCGATGTCATTGATGAGAGGGGTACCCGTGAGTGCAAGCAGTAGCGGGTCACCAGCAGGGGCCGACGCGCGGATGGCTTCGGCAAGGCCGAGGACGTATTTCGAGCGCTGCGAGTGCAGGTTCTTGATGAAATGTGCTTCATCGACCACCATGCCCTTGAAGCCGAGCCGGCTGAGCCACGCGAGGTGCCGGTCGAGGACCTCGTAGTTGACGATCACGACGTCGGCGAATGCATCCAGTCCCTCGCCGTCACCGTGGATGACCGTCGCCCTGCGGTGCGGCGTCCAGAGTTCGACCTCGCGCGCCCAGTTCATCTTCACGACGTTCGGCACTACGGCCAGGAGCGGATACGCACCGGCAACGGATGCCGCGAGCACCGACTGCGCGGTCTTGCCGAGGCCCGGCTCATCGGCGAGCAGGAAGCTCCGATGGCCCATCCGCACGCTCTCAACGAAACGCGCCTGGTGGCCCATGAGTTCCATGCCATTCGGGGAGTAGCGGTCGATCGCCGGTGCGGCTGGCAGTTCCATGCTGGCCGCCTGGCCGCCGGCCCCGTATTCGAACGACTTGAACAGCGGTCCGAGCAACTCCCACGAATCCAAGCGCCGGCGGGGCGCGGGCGTCGTCGCGGCGGCACGGCTGAAGTCCGGCGCGAGAAACGGGTTGGAAAGCTGGCGCGCCTTGACCGATTGCGGAATGACCTGCTTCTCCGCGAGCTGCGGCGGCAGGATATCCTCTTGCTTGGGCAATGCCCGCTCGGTCGTGATGATGAGGTCGTCTGGGCTGAGCTCGGTTCCGGACTCGAGGAGCCAGTCCCTGCGCAGCTTCTGCGCCGTGGTGCTTGGCGCCGATTCGCTCTCGAGGAGGGCGATGAGCGACGTGTCCCGTGCGGCCGTCTTCGCGAGGATGGTCGCGATTCCATCGAGTCGCTTGAGTTGCTCGGCGCGCGCGGCATCCGTCAGCTCGGTGTCGGACTTGGCCCTGGCGCGTTCCTCGCGCATGAGGAAGGCGATGACCTGAAACTTGGTGCGATTCGTCGGACCGAGCTTCTTACCGTCCGCGGCCTTGGCCTCGACCTCGCGCACTTTGCGCGCGAGTACGGGGATGAGCCCGTCGTTGTTGGCGTGACGGGAGCGCGCGCCGGAGCGGCGCTGGGGTGCATTGCGGGCCTGTGTACTGCGTTGGCCGGATCGAGGCATGATCCTCCTGTGAGGGCGGGCGACCGCGAATGACGATCGCGCTGCGCCGGGCCCTGACTCGGGCAACGTCAATGGATCAGGGCGGCGTGTGCTGGCCAGGTCGTAACTGCCTGGTCGTGAAGACACACCGCATCGTCACGAGTATCGAACTGGTGACCGGGAACCGGCGCTACGCCTAGCTTACGCGAGTGCCGCGGCTTTCCTCCACCGCGCCACCCCGCGTTCGCGCCGCCCGGTCAGCGCTTGGTGCTGGTGGGAGTCTTGATCGAGATCCCGGCGGCGACGAAAACGATGGCCCCGGCGAGGTGCAGCAGCCGCCACACCAGGTCGTTCATGGTGATCGGCCACACCGGGTTCCACACCACGGCGATCGGCACGAGCCCTGCGAGCCACCACCAGCTCTTGGCCTGGCTGGCGAAAACGCACATGATCAGGGCGAGGATGCTGGCCGCGTAAAGGACACCCGTGAACCAGGCGTTGCCGATCAGGGCGAGCCCAGCGAGCAGGATGATGCCACCAAGGAGCCCGGGGGCCAGCGCGTTGCGGCTGAATTCGGGATATGTCGCTGCACGTGTCATGTCGGGGCAAGTCTACGGCCCGCCCGCCGGAGACAAGAAAGTCTCACCCCCGGCGCACGGCGCCACGGGTGAGACAACCTGGCAAGAAGGCGCTAGCTCCCACCTTTGCGGAGCAGGAAAGCGCACGGTGGAGCATCCGAACCGACACGTACGGTAATAACCGAGCGACGGGCGAGAGCGATGAACTCCTCTCTTTCGAGGTGCACCATGCTCACTCGGCGCAACTCGGCATCGGATGCAATGCCCTTCACCGCGAATGCGACGTCGGGCAGGTCGTCGAGCGCCCCTGTGCAGTCGAGAAACGCAATGGGTGCGGGATCCTCGCTGTTCAGTGGCAGGACGCTGAGGATCGCATCTGCAGCGGCCTCCGTCGTCACCTCGCCGAGATGAATGACACGTGAAACAATCTCTTCTTCTGGGTAGCCGCTGCCGACCAGGGTAAGCAGGTCGCCATTCTTCATGGAGTCAAGCGCACTAAGGAGCGTGCCAGACAGCAACGGGCTGAGGTTCTTCAGCAAAGTCGGGCCTTTCCTGTAAAACGAATATTTCTCAACCCCTGTCCACAGGATAGACCCGTCGGTATATGCCGCGAACCCCCCCTCTGGGGGGATTCTTCTTCGACACGCCGCTTGGAAGCATGCACGACTTTGACTCTCTGGTAAAAGGGACGATCCGCCTCAGCCGCGAGCGTGACGGTCGGAGAAGCCAGAGAGGTCGGGAAGGGTAATCGCACGGCTCGATGGCGGTTGCCTGTGCAGGGCCTCCAGCGCGGGGCGAAGCTCGGCCAGCCATGCGTCGTATCCGGAGTCGTTCAGATGGAGTCGGTCATCCGAATACTCGGGATTCAGCTCCCCATCGGCCAGGGCCAGCGCTGGCCAGAGGTCGAGATACTGCGCACGCACGGTGGGCGCGAATTGCCAGAGGTGGCGGTTGATGTCCCTGATCTGGCTCGCGAACTCGCGGCCGCGTGGCATCACGGACTGTACGAGGATGTGCGCATCGGGCAGCTCCCGGCGCACGGTCACCAGGATCGTCTCGATGTTCCGCACGATATGTTCGACCGAGCGGCGCCAGGCGAGATCATTGGTACCGATGAGGATCACGACGGTGTCCGGCTTCACCTCGAAGATTTCGGGAAGGCGCGCGATCATGTCGTCCGTC
>JAUZGC010000056.1 GCA_030840105.1 Microbacteriaceae bacterium | reverse complement strand
GACGAGATCCGGCACAACTTCGGTGATGAGATCGCGATGCTCGTCGATGGAGTCACCAAGCTCGACAAGGTCAAGTACGGCGACAGTGCGCAGGCGGAGACCGTTCGCAAAATGATCGTCGCGATGTCGAAGGACATCCGCGTGCTCATCATCAAGCTGGCCGACCGTTTGCACAACGCGCGGACCTGGGGCTTCGTGCCCGCGGCATCCGCTACCCGAAAGGCGACAGAGACTCTTGAGATCTACGCGCCGCTCGCGCACCGGCTCGGAATCCAGACGATCAAGTGGGAGCTCGAAGACCTCTCCTTCGCTGTGCTGTATCCGAAGCTCTACGTAGAGATCGAGAACCTGGTCAAACAACGATCGCCGGAGCGCGAATACGTCGTGCAGCACGTGATCGACGCGATCAACGAGGATCTCAAATCCGCGCGTATCCGCGGCAAGGTCGTCGGGCGGCCGAAGCAGTTCTATTCGATCTACCAGAAGATGGTCGTGAGGGGACGCGAGTTCGACGAAATCTACGACCTCGTGGGGATCCGGGTGCTCGTTAACTCGGTTCGCGACTGTTACGCGGTGCTCGGTCAGATCCACGCGAGGTGGACGCCCATGCCGGGTCGGTTCAAGGATTACATCGCTACTCCCAAATTCAACCTCTACCAGTCGCTGCACACGACGGTCATCGGCCCGGAGGGGCGCCCGGTGGAGATCCAGATCCGTACGGAAGAGATGCACCAGAGGGCCGAATTCGGCGTCGCTGCGCACTGGAAGTACAAGGAAGGCGTCAACGGGAAGGGTGCGTCCTCCGGCAAGGTCGACACCGACCTCGCCTGGCTCGCGCACATCTCGGACTGGCAGGCCGAGACGGCCGATCCGGGGGAGTTCCTCGACTCGCTCCGCTTCGAGATCGGCGCCAAGGAGGTCTACGTCTTCACGCCGAAGGGACGCGTCATCGGACTGCCCGCCGGCGCTACCCCGGTCGACTTCGCGTATGCGGTGCACACCGAGGTCGGACACCGCACAATGGGAGCCAAGGTCAACGGCCGGCTCGTCCCGCTCGAGAGCACGCTCACGACGGGTGACGTCGTCGAGGTCTTCACCTCCAAGAATCCGGACTCCGGCCCCAGCCAGGACTGGCTGAACTTCGCCAAGAGCCCCCGCGCTCGCAACAAGATCCGCCAATGGTTCACCAAAGAGCGGCGAGACGAAGCGATCGAGCAGGGCAAGGATGCGATTGCTCGCGCAATGCGCAAGCAGAACCTGCCGCTGCAGAAGCTTATGAACCAGGACTCGTTCGCAGAGGTGGCTTCGCACCTGCGCTACGACGACGTGTCCTCCCTCTATGCGGCAGTCGGCGAGGGGCACGTCTCGACGCAATCGGTGATCGAGAAGGTCGTCGCGTCCCTGCAGGTCGAGACCGAAAGCGACCACAGCGAGATTGAGCTGCCGATCAAGGGCCGCCCTCGCCAATTGCGCAACAGCGACTCGGGCGTCCTCGTGCGCGGAGCTCCAGACATCCTGGTCAAGCTCGCGAAATGCTGCACGCCCGTGCCCGGGGACCCGATCATCGGATTCGTCACACGCGGTGCCGGCGTCTCGGTGCACCAGTCGAGCTGCCATAACGTGCAATCCCTGCTCCAGGAGCCTGAACGCATGATCGACGTCGAGTGGGCGCCGAGCTCGAAGAGCGTGTTCCTCGTGCAGATCCAGGTTGAAGCGCTCGACCGGTCCGGCCTGCTCTCGGATGTCACACGCGTGCTCTCTGAGCACCACGTCAACATCCTCTCGGCGACGGTCACAACATCAAGCGAGCGACTGGCGCTCAGCCGGTTCGTCTTCGAGATGGGGGATACGACCCACCTGGATCGCGTACTCAATGCCGTTCGCCGGATCGATGCCGTCTACGACGTGTACAGAGTAAGCGCCGGTTAGGCGCTAGAAAGAGGCGAGCCGCTCCAGGGCTCGACGGTTGCCGGGGGCACTCGGCTGCACGCGCAGCCGAGCGTCGCACTCGTCGACGCCCAGTTCGCCGAGACGGAGTAGTTCGGCAACGGCCCACCGTTCATCGCCGGCGAACCGTGCACTCGTGCGAAGGATGTCGACGGCTGTACGGAGCGGGCTCGTGACGGGTGTTCCGGCGATGCGTACGACGTCGCCCGGGCGCATCACGCATTCACGCACGGTGAACCGGGAGGACAGCGGCGTCCGCGCGCGCTCCGCCACATTGATGCAGAAGCGGTGCCTGGTCGGTGGGTGTTGCACGATCGAGTAAATCCAGAGTGCGGTATCCAGCTCAGCGATCGCTCGGTGTGGCGCGGTGCGAGCAACCGCCGCAGCGCGCACCATGGTCGCGTTCACCTCATCCACTGCCGCAAAGCAGTCGTCAACCGCGTAGACCTCGCCATCGAGCCTGGCCGCGCAAAGCTCCGCAAGCGGGAGGTCTCTGGAGTCCAGGACGGATGCGACCACGCGCGACATGCAGACAGAGTGCCCGACACCGTTCCGTGCGATCCGACGCCATCTCAATCTGTGGAGAGGTCGGGCGGCGCGCCCGACGTGGCGGCGACTAGCCGAGTGCGTCCAGCCACACCTTGCGGGCGTCGAGGGCCTCCTGGGCGGCGGCAATCTTGGTCTTGTCACCGCTGGCCTTCGCGTCTTCGAGTTCGGCCTCGAGCTTGGCGATGGCAGCATTGAGCTGGCTGGCGAGCCCCTCCGAGCGTGCCTTCTTCTCGGGGTTGTTGCGCTGCCAGTGATCCTCTTCGAGCTTGCGGACGGCCGCTTCGACCTTGCGCAGGCGTTCCTCGACCGGCTTGACCTGATCGCGCGGGACCTTGCCGATCGCGTCCCACCGACGCTGGATGGACAGCAGGGCGCCGCGGGCCGACTCGCGATCGGTCGCTTTCAGGAGCACTTCCGCCTCCTGAAGGAGTTCGAGCTTCAGCTCGAGGTTGGCAGAGAACTCATCATTCTCCTTGGCATCAACCTCGGACTTCGCCGCGTAGATCGCATCCCCGGCCGCCTTGAACTTCGTCCAGAGTGCGTCGTCGTTGCGCTTGCCCGCGCGGCCGGCGAGCTTCCACTCTTCGAGCAGGTCCCGATACGCAGAGACGCCCTCCGCGCCGCGCGGCACGAGTGCTTCGGCCCGTTCGATCAGGCTTGCCTTCTTGGCTCGCACGTCGCGGTGCTGCGTGTCCAGTTCGGCGAAGTACGCCTTGCGGTTGTGCTCGATCGTCGCGCGAGCAGCACGGAAGCGCTTCCAGAGGTCGTTTGCCTCGTTCTTGGGCAGCCGTGGTCCGTCGTGCTGGTGGCTCTGCCAGCGGGCGAAGAGCGCGTCGAGAGTAGCGGTCGCCTGCTTCCATTGCGTCTTCGCCGGGTCTTCTGCCGCGAGCGTCTCCGCTTCGACCACGATCGCGGTGCGCTCGACAAGGGCGGCGTCAATGACCGCCTGCGCTTCTGCGGACTGCTTCTCGGTCAGCTCCTCGACGGCACCGCCGAGCTTGGAGAGGCGGACGGTGAGGGATGCGAGGTCACCGACCGCGTTGGCGGTCGCAACGTGTTCGCGCAGTGACGCGACTGCCTTCGCAATGTCGGTTGCGGGAGCACCACGCTTGGCGCGCTGCTCGAGAAGCGTGACCTGGCCGGCGAGGTCGGTGAACTTGCGCTCAAAATAGGCCAGGGCCTCCTCGGCGGATCCGTCAGGATACTGGCCGACGGCGCGCTCGCCATCCGCCTCACGGACGTAGACCGTGCCGGTCTCGTCGACGCGACCCCACGGTTGCTGCTCAGTTGTAGCCACGACCCTCACCTTGCTGACGACGACGGTCCTCGCGACCGTCACACCTTGCGTTTTAGACTATTGCACAGGCCATTGCCCGCGCGGAGTGCTTACTTAACCGTTATGGCCGTGATGGTTGTCGGAACGACGGGCTTGCCGTCCATCCCGCCACCTTGCACACCGGCATCCGTGATCTGGCTGTTGAGCTCGGCGAGACCACTCGTGACCTGGCCGATGACGGTGTAACCGCCGACCGAGTCGGAGGGGATGTTCGTCTCCTTGTAGACGATGAAGAACTGGCTGCCCTGGCTGCTCGCGTCGTCGCTGTGCCTGGCCATGGCAATAGTGCCAGCAGGGTAGACGTTGTTGGCCGGAGCGTTCTCGATCGGGCCGTAGCTGTAGCCAGGGCCTCCCGTGCCATCGCCGTTCGGGTCGCCGCACTGGAGCACGTAGAACCCGCCGTTCACCAGCCGATGGCAGGTGAGCCCCGTGTAGAAACCCTTCTGGATGAGGTCGATCGTCGACGAGACCGCCTGCGGAGCCTTCGCGCCGTCCAGCTGGATGCCGAGAGCAACCGAGTTGAGCGTCATCGTCCCGGTCCACGTGCGGTTCTCTGCGATCGTCTTCGAGGGGATCGGGCCGCTCGCCGTCGGAGTCGGAGTCGGTGTGGGGGTCGGCGACGGTGAAGCCGACGCGACGGCCTTGCCCGGCCCTGTGCCGAAGTAGAGCAATTGCGTGCCGACTGCGAGCGCGACGATGATCACGACACCGACGCCGGCGATCCAGTTGTCTCGCTTGCGTCGCTTGACCTTCGTGCCGTGCACGGTCTGCCTGGCCTGGTATGCGCGCAGACGCTCCCTGGCCTGGCGCGCTTCGCGGTCGTTCGGCTTGTTCGGTGCCACGTGAATCCTCCAGGGCGAGACATCGTAAGTGGGAGACGGTGATCTCGTTCGCCGTGGGCGCCCGGACCTCAGATGAACTTTACGCATGCAACCTATGCCTCACAAATGCGCGACACGGCCACGTTCTCGCGCGTCATGGGTTGCAACTAGCCTTGGAGCATGGTGGATGCACAACCCGGGCTTCGCAGCGGTGCGACACCCCTCGCGGTGCGCATGCGCCCGAGAAGTCTCGACGAAGTGGCCGGCCAAACCCACCTGCTCACTCCTGGTTCACCGCTGGTCAGCCTCGCAAGTGACAAAACGGGGGAGACCGGCTCTGTTTCGGTCATCCTGTGGGGCCCGCCTGGAACGGGCAAGACCACGCTCGCGCAGGCAATCGCCCACTCGTCTGGCCGGCGTTTCGTCGAGTTGTCCGCGGTCTCGGCCGGCGTGCGTGACGTGCGCCAGGTAATGGATGAAGCACTGTCGACGCGCGACCTCTACGGAATCTCGACGGTCCTCTTCCTCGATGAGATTCACCGCTTCACCAAGGCCCAGCAGGATGCGCTGTTACCCGGCGTCGAGAACGGCTGGGTCATCCTGGTCGCGGCGACGACCGAGAATCCGTCGTTCTCCGTCATCTCGCCCCTGCTCTCGCGATCCCTCCTGTTGACGCTCGAAACCCTCAGTGACGAGGATCTCGGCATCGTCGTCGATAGGGCGGTGGCCGACGAGCGCGGGCTCGGTGGCCGCTTCGAGCTGGATCCCGAGGCACGGGCCGCCATCATCCGGCTCGCGTCGGGCGATGCCCGCCGTGCGCTGACCGCGCTTGAGGCGGCATCCGTCTCTGCTGGCTCCTCGTCACCTGCCACCTCGGATGCGATGCCGGTGATCACCACGGAACTCGTGGCCCTTGCGGTCGACAGGGCGCTCCTGCGATACGACCGCAACGGCGACGAACATTACGACGTCATCAGCGCGTTCATCAAATCGGTGCGCGGATCGGATGTCGACGCGGCGCTTCACTACCTTGCGCGCATGATCGAGGCGGGGGAGGATCCCCGGTTCATCGCCAGGCGCATCATCGTCAGCGCCGGTGAGGACATCGGGATCGCCGACCCCCAGGCCCTCGTCATCGCGGTCGCGGCAGCGGACGCCGTGCAGTTCATCGGCATGCCGGAAGGGCGCATCCCTCTGGCCGAGGCCGTCGTCTATCTTGCGACGGCGCCGAAGTCCAACGCCGCATACATGGCGCTCGATAAGGCCATCGCCGATGTGCGCGCGGGCAAGATCGGCCGCGTTCCCAAGCACCTGCGAGATGCGCACTACCCGGGCGCAAAGCGACTCGGCCACGGCAAGGGCTACATCTATTCGCATGACTCCGAGCTCGGAGTGGTCGAGCAGCAGTACCTGCCGGACGAACTCAAAAACACCGTCTACTACGACCCGACCGAGCACGGCAACGAGCGAGACGTTTCCGCGCGCCTTGCGAAGCTCAGGCGGATCATTCGCGGACGGTGACACCGACATTTCACCTGATGGGCGTCATGCTACGATAGACCGGCCTAGAAACGGTTGTCGCGTGCGGCTGCGTCGACTTTCGTTCAACGGGAGCTGCTCTGTAGCCGAGTGCCCCTGGCCCAATCCTTCTCATACATTTCAGGACACCTGATTTTCGCAGGACGCTCTTGTGCGCCCGCGTACACATCATTAGAGAAACGATCGAAAGGAAACCGTGTCTACCAAGTCACGTACCCGCAGCAAGACCCGCCTCTCGCGGTCACTCGGCATTGCCCTGACCCCGAAGGCCGCCAAGTATCTCGAAAAGCGCCCGTATGCCCCGGGTGAGCACGGCCGCACCAAGCGCAAGGCCGACTCCGACTACGCCGTTCGTCTGCGCGAGAAGCAGCGTCTGCGCGCCCAGTATGGTATCCGCGAGAAGCAGCTCCGCATCGCGTTCGAAGAGGCCCGCCGCACCCAGGGCCTGACCGGTGAGAACCTGGTCGAGCTGCTCGAGATGCGTCTTGACGCCCTCGTGCTCCGCGCCGGGTTCGCCCGCACGACCGCGCAGGCACGCCAGATGGTCGTACACCGTCACATCCTCGTCGATGGCCAGCTCGTCGACCGCCCGTCGTTCCGCGTGAAGCCGGGCCAGCTCATCCACGTCAAGGCCAAGAGCGAGGGCACCGAACCGTTCCAGGTTGCAGCTGCCGGCGGTCACGTCGACGTTCTGCCGAAGACGCCCGGCTACCTCGAAGTCGAGCTCGACAAGCTGCACGCGCGTCTCGTTCGTCGCCCGAAGCGCGCCGAGGTCCCCGTGACCTGTGAGGTCCAGCTCGTGGTCGAGTACTACGCGGCTCGCTAACGACATCATCGGTACCCGAGGCGGGGTTGCGGCGTATGCCGCAACCCCCGTTTCGGTTCGTAGGCCCGCACGACCAGCGGTGCACCAATATGCTAGGGAGCGGGTTGCCTTCGGGTGGCCCGCTCGCTCGTGCTTAATATGCCGTTCGTGGAATGGAAGGTGGGCATCGTGTCTGCTGGAGATATTGCCGGTTTGATCGCGGCAGGCGTTTTCGCCGTTCTCGTCGGCATCCTCGCGGTTCCGTTGCTCAAGCTTGGCCGGGTCTTCGACGAGACCACGAGCGCCATTCACGATGTGAGCGAAGGCATTACGCCCATCCTCGATGAAACCGCGCTCACCCTCCGCGAAGCGAACAAGCAGCTCGCTCGCGTCGACACCATTACGAAGCACGTGGCGGATGTCACGGGCAACGCATCCGCCCTCGTCGCACTCTTTGCGGCCAGCGTCGGTGGCCCCCTGATCAAGCTCGCCGGGTTCTCGGCGGCTGTTCGCGCGGCGCTCCGCGGCGCAACCGCATTCGGACCCGCTCGTGCAGGATCGGCAAAACGCGGGCACGACACCACGGACTAAACTGGCCCCTAGCCATCCGAATCGATTCCAAGCACATTCACCAGGGAGTAAGAAAATGAAAAGCTTTCTTTGGCTCGTTGCCGGCGCTGCTATCGGTTTCGTCGTCGCGCACAAGGTCAATGAGACACCGCAGGGCAAGCGCTTCTTCAGCGACCTCGATCAGAAGGCGCGCGACTTCGGTTCCGCCGTTGCTGAGGGCTATCACGCGCGCGAGGCAGAGCTGCGTTCGGTGATCGCCGACGCGGAAGAAACGATTTCCAACCTCACCAAGTAAGCGGCCGGGCCTCGGCCCGCGCACCATAGACACATCGGACCCCATGCAGACTGCCGACATCCATAGACGCTGGCTTGAATTCTTTGCGGAGCGCGGCCACACCGTCGCTCCCTCAGCGTCACTGGTCAGCGATGACCCTTCCCTTCTCTTCACGGTGGCCGGAATGGTTCCGTTCGTGCCGTACCTGACGGGTCTCGTGCCTGCGCCGTACCCGCGCGCTACGAGCGTGCAGAAGTGCATCCGCACTAACGACATCGAAGAGGTCGGCAAGACGCCGCGGCACGGGACGTTCTTCCAGATGTGCGGCAACTTCTCGTTCGGCGACTATTTCAAGGAACAGGCGATCGCGTACGCGTGGGAGCTCCTGACCACCGCGGAGGATGCTGGGGGACTCGGGTTCGCCCCGGAGGACCTCTGGGTCACGGTCTACGAAGACGACCACGAAGCCCGCGAGATCTGGCGCCGCGTCGCTGGACTGCCTGACGAGCGCATCCAGGGCCTCGGAATGGACACGAACTACTGGTCGACCGGCCAGCCGGGGCCGGCCGGGCCGTGCTCCGAGATCTTCTTCGACCGGGGACCCGCGTACGGCGCCGATGGCGGCCCTGCGACTGACGACGACCGCTATGTGGAGATCTGGAACCTCGTCTTCATGCAGTATCTGCGTGGCGAGGGAACAGGCAAGCACGACTTCGAGATCCTGGGCGAGCTGCCTAAGAAGAACATCGACACCGGCATGGGCCTCGAGCGCGTCGCCTTCCTCAAGCAGGGCGTCGAGAACATGTACGAGATCGATCAGGTCCGACCCGTTCTTGACCGGGCCGCCCTTCTGGCCGGCAAGGAATACGGCGCCAACCACGAGGATGACGTGCGCCTGCGCGTCATCGCTGACCACGTCCGCAGCGCGCTCATGCTCATGTCGGATGGCGTCACGCCATCCAACGAGGGGCGAGGCTACATCCTGAGGCGCCTCCTGCGTCGCTCGGTGCGCGCCATGCGCCTGCTGGGCGTCGACACGGTGACGTTCCCGGAGCTGTTCGCCGCATCGCGCGACGCGATGAAGGCCGCATACCCGGAGGTCGCCAAGGACTACGACAGGATCTCGCACCTCGCCTTCGCCGAGGAGGAGACGTTCCTGCGTACGCTCACCAGCGGAACCGGCATCCTGGATCTGGCCGTCTCGAACACGCAGAAGGCCGGAAAGAAGCAGCTCGCGGGCGACACCGCGTTCCTGCTTCACGACACCTACGGCTTCCCGATCGACCTGACGCTCGAGATGGCGGAAGAGGCCGGCCTCACCGTCGATCGTGCCGCGTTCGACTCGCTCATGGCCGACCAGCGTTCCCGCGCAAAGGCCGACGCCAAAGCAAAGAAGACGGCGCTGGCTGACCTCTCGGTCTACAGCGCCTTCCGCTCGCTGGGTGAGACCGTCTTCACGGGCTACACCGAACTGCAGACGGAGTCGAGCGTGCTCGGTCTCATCGTCGACGGCCGCTCGGTGAGCTTCGCGGCAGCGGGCCAGATCGCCGAGATCATCCTCGCCGAGACCGCCCTGTACGCCGAATCGGGTGGCCAGGACGCGGATGCCGGCCTCATCGTCGGTCCGGGCTACGAGCTCGAAGTGCTCGACGTCCAGAAGCCCGTCAAAGGTCTGATCAGTCACACCGTGCAGGTTCGCAGCGGAGAAGTGGGCGTGGGTTCCCCCGCGACGAGCGTGGTGGATGCCGACTATCGCAGGGGCGCGCGCCAGGCGCACTCCGGCACGCACATCATCCACGCCGCATTGCGTCAGGTCCTCGGTCCCAACGCGCACCAGTCCGGTTCGTACAACAAGGCGGGGTATCTCCGTCTGGACTTCTCGTGGAACCAGGGACTCTCGGCCGAGACCCGCAGCGAGATCGAGGAGATCTCGAACAACGCCATCCGCGACAACCTCGAGGTAGTGACGCGCGAGATGGCGCTCGATGACGCGAAAGCGCTTGGAGCGATGGCGCTGTTCGGTGAGAAGTACGGCGAGACCGTTCGCGTTGTCGACATCGGTGGCCCGTGGTCGCGCGAGCTGTGCGCGGGCACGCACGTTGTCTCGAGCGCCGAGATCGGCATGATCAACCTCGTCAGCGAATCCTCGGTTGGGTCGACCAACCGGCGCGTCGAGTCGCTCGTCGGTATCGAGGCATTCCGTGACCTCGCCGCGGAACGCGCAATCGTCTCGCAGCTCACGAGCAGCCTCAAGGCACCGCGCGAGCAGCTGCCCGAGCGCATTGCCGACCTCGTGTCGAGCCTCAAGGCCGCGGAGAAGAAGATCGCTGCGTTCGAGGCGCGGGCCGTGCTCGACAAGGTCCCCGCTTTGCTCGAAAGTGCCTCGCGCGTTGGTAGCGCGACAATCATCGCCGAGGATGCCGGCACGCTCGGGTCGGCTGACGACCTGCGGATGCTTGTCACCACTGTGCGCGACCGCCTCGGTTCCGCGCCATCCGTTGTTGCGCTGGCGGCGCAGGTCGCCGACAAGCCTGTTGTGATCGTCGCAACCAACCAGGCCGCGCGCGATGCAGGAGCACGGGCTGGCGCTCTCGCCCGCGCCGCCGCTGGCATTCTCGGCGGGGGTGGCGGCGGGAAGGACGACCTCGCCCAGGGTGGCGGCACGAACATCGCCGCTATCCCAAGCGCTCTCGCATCCGTGACGTCGGCAATCGCCGGATAACGAAGGGATCGCCGTTGCGAGCAGGGGTGAGGCTCGGTATTGATGTCGGCACGGTCCGGATCGGTGTGAGCCGCAGCGATCCGCATGGAATGCTGGCCACCCCGGTGGAGACGGTCCCTCGCGTGCGCAACGGAGACGACCGCCGACGGATCGCCGCGATTGCCATGGAGCTTGGAGCTATCGAGGCTATCGTTGGACTCCCGTTGGCGCTGTCCGGTGCACACACCGCATCGACGGCGGACGCGGTGGGATTTGCCGAAGCCCTTGCGGCCGAGGTCGATGTGCCGGTACGACTAGTGGACGAACGCCTGACGACGGTTTCGGCGCAGTCGGCGCTGCGTGCGTCAGGAAAGGGCTCGAAGGCCGCGCGTCCTGTCATCGATCAGGTGGCGGCGACGATAATTTTGCAACACGCGCTCGATGTGGAGCGCGCGGGGGGTAGCCCGCCGGGCTCCCTGGTTGAACCGAACATTGGATCCTAGATTTGTCGCACACCCCTCCGCCCCACGGGCACGGCGAGTCTCCGCGCCTTGGTGGCACCGCGCCTGATCCATTCGATCCGTTCAACGAGCTCTTCGACTCTCCACTGGGCGAGTCTCGGGAGGGCACGCAACCGCCGAGCGAACGGGCGCCGAGCGAACGAGCGCCGAGCGAACGAGCGCCGCTGCCCGCTAGCCCGCAGTCGACGACCCAGCCGCAATCGAGGCGTGAGGCTCGCCTCGCTGCCCAGGCTGCACAGGTATCTCAGGCTGCACAAGCCGATGCCGAATCCGCGGCCCCGAACGCCGAGTCCCCGTTCGCCTGGAAGCTTGACGGCCAGCCACCACGGGAGAAGGGACGGCCACCACGGGAGAAGCGGAAGAAGCGCAGGTTCAAGGGCTTGTGGGTCACAGTCATCATCGTCGCGATCCTTGCAGGGCTGGGCGGAACCGCGTACGGGATCTTCCAGCCCCAGGTCGCCAAACTCGTCGCCAGCTTCGAGCCGAACGACTACACGGGCTCCGGCACCGGCTCGGTAGTCATCACCATCAAGAGCGGTGATATCGGCTCGGACGTCGCAACGACGCTGCAGAAGGCCGGCGTCACGAAGACGTTCACGGCGTTCTACAGCCTGCTCCTCGCCCAGAACCCCGCACCCGTGTTCCAGCCGGGCGCGTACCAGCTCGCCAAGAAAATGAGTGCGACATCGGCGCTGGCCAGGCTCGAAGACCCGGCGAGCAGGGTGAGTGCGAAGGCGGTCATCCCCGAGGGCACGGCCGAGGCAGGTGTTCTCTCGATCCTCGCCACAGCGACAAAGATTCCCCTGGCCGAGTTGCAGGCGGCGGCCGCCAACCCCGCGGCCTACGGCGTGCCGCCCGAGGCGAAGACGCTCGAGGGCTTCCTCTTCCCCGCCACATACGAATTCACGCCGGGGACCAGCGCGCAGACCGTGATCAAGACCCTCGTCAATCGGAGCTTCCAGGCGCTGGATGCCGCGGGCGTCGCGCCGGCGGACCGCTGGAACACCGTCGTACTTGCATCGATCGTCCAGCGGGAGGCCGGGCTCGCTGCGGACTATCCGAAAGTTGCGCGCGTTTTCCTGAATCGCCTTGCCATTGGCATGCTGCTGCAATCGGATGCGACGGTCGCCTACGGCACGGGTCACACCAACGTCGTCACGACGACGAATGCCGAGCGCGCGGATCCTTCGAACCCGTACAACACGTACGTGCACGCTGGCCTGCCGCCTGGCCCGATCTCCAATCCGGGGGACCTTGCCATCAATGCGGCCCTGCACCCAGCGGATGGCACCTGGCTGTACTTCGTGACGTGGAATCTCAAAACGGGCGAGACGATTTTCTCGACGACACTCGCGGAGCACAACGCAGCCGTTGCGCAATGGCAACAGTGGATGAAGGACAACCCCGGTTATGGCGGATGATTCCAGCGCACGCGGGGTAGCGGATCCTCGCCGCAGGCTCGCAGTGCTCGGTTCTCCGATTGGGCACTCGAGGTCCCCGCGGCTGCACGCGGCGGCGTACCGGGTTCTCGGACTCGACTGGGACTACGACGCCATCGAGGTGACATCCGACGGCCTCGCGGCTTTCATCGCCCAGTGCGGGCCAGAGTGGCGCGGTCTCTCCCTCACGATGCCGCTCAAGCAGGCAGTGCTGCCGCTGCTTGCCTCCGCCGATCACGTTGCGACCGTGACGGGTGCCGCGAACACGGTGCTGTTCGATCCCGACGCAGTCGGCCTCCGCGGTTTCAACACGGATGTCGCTGGCATCGTTCGGGCGCTTGCAGGGGCCGGGCTCACCTCCGCCCGCTCCGTGCAGATCCTTGGCGGAGGAGCAACCGCAGCGTCCGCGCTTGTCGCGGCGGCGGAGTTGGGCGCCGAACGCGTGCTCATCTCGGCTCGGTCCCTCGGGCGCACCGTGTGGCTCGAGCCGCTCGCGCACTCGCTGGGTCTCAGGATCCAGATCCGCCCGATCGGCATCGCCGACCGCACTCTGACGATCCCGGACCTGGTCGTGAGCACCCTGCCAGGCGGGGCACCCGTCGACGTGCTCTTCACCGACTCGACACGCCGGCGAGCCGTGCTGCTGGATGTCGCGTACGAACCGTGGCCGAGCGCACTTGCGACGACGTGGTCCGCCGTCAGTGGCACCGTCGTCTCGGGCCTCGCAATGCTCGTTCACCAGGCGTTGCTGCAGGTGAGGATCTTCGTCGCCGGCGACCCACTCGAGCCGCTTCCGAACGAGGATGCTGTACTCGCGGCCATGCTCGAAGCCGCCGGTCTTGACGCCGCGGGCCGCCCTGTCGAGTAGCGGAGGTTCAGGCAGCCTCGGTGGCCTATGCCAGAATCGTAACCATGCTTCGTTGGTTCACTGCCGGAGAGTCTCACGGCCCGGAACTCATTGCCCTGATTGAAGGGCTCCCCGCCGGCGTACCGGTGTCGATGGATGCCATCCGTGCCGACCTGGATCGCCGCAAGCTCGGCTATGGGCGCGGTGCGCGGATGAAATTCGAGCAGGATGAGCTCACGATCTCCGCTGGCGTCCGCCATGGGTTCAGCCTCGGCAGCCCTCTTGCAATGCGAATCGGCAACACGGAATGGCCCAAGTGGGTCGACGTGATGAGCCCCGAGCCGGTCGACCCGGAGAAGCTCTCGAGCGGTCGTGGCGCGGCGCTCACCCGCCCTCGTCCCGGCCACGCTGACCTCGTCGGCATGCAGAAGTATGGTTTTGACGAGGCCAGGCCGATCCTCGAGCGTGCGAGCGCCAGGGAAACTGCGGCGCGCACCGCACTCGGTGCCATCGCGCGATCGTTCCTCGCGGAGCTCGGCATCACCCTCGTCAGTCACACACTCTCGATCGGGCCCGTTCGTGTGCCGGAGGGTCGCCCCCTTCCCGTTCCAAGCGACGTCGCGCTGCTCGACGCCGATCCGCTGCGCTGTTTCGACGCAGAGACCTCTGCCCTCATGGTCGCCGAAGTGGATGCCGCCCACAAAGATGGTGACACTCTTGGTGGCGTGGTCGAGGTCCTCGCGTACGGGCTCCCGCCTGGGCTCGGTTCGCACGTGCACTGGGATCGGCGACTCGACTCACAACTGGCTGCTGCGCTCATGGGCATCCAGGCGATCAAGGGCGTCGAGGTGGGCGATGGTTTCCTCACCACCACACGGCGCGGGTCGCAAGCGCACGACGAGCTGTTCCAGGTCGACGACGAGATTACGCGAGCGACCGACAAGGCCGGGGGTACTGAGGGCGGCATGAGCACGGGCACCGTTCTGCGGGTCCGCGCGGGCATGAAGCCGATTTCGACGATCCCGCACGCCCTGCGCACAATCGATGTCGCGACGGGTGAGGCAGCCCAGGCGCACCACCAGCGCTCCGACGTGTGCGCGGTTCCGGCGGCGGGCGTTGTCGCCGAGGCCATGGTTGCTCTCGTTCTGGCCAACTCCGTCCTGGAAAAATTCGGGGGCGACTCGGTCGAAGAGACCAGGCGCAACCTCACCGCATACGTCGACGCGATCCCGGCGTCTCTCCGGACCGGCCGCGCGTCGGCACCGTACGCCGAGTGACCATCGTTCTGATCGGCGCTCCCGGCGCGGGCAAGACGCGCGTGGGAAAACGGCTCGGTCCGCGGCTTGGCCGTGAGTTCATCGACACCGACCGCGTGATCGTGGCCGAGCACGGCGCGATCGCCGAGATCTTCGCCGAGCACGGTGAAGCCCACTTCCGACGGCTTGAGCGGCAGGTGGTCGCCGAGGCGCTCACCCACGACGCCGTCGTCTCGCTCGGCGGAGGTGCCGTGCTCGACGCCGACACACAAGCCGACCTTGCCGGTGCGATCGTCATCCGGCTCACCGTGAGCGCGGATGCCGTGACCGCCCGCATTGCGAACGGCAAGCGACCGCTCGTCACCAGCATCGAATCCTGGCAGAAGCTCGTCGACAGCAGGTCCGGGCTGTACGAATCGCTCGCCGACTACACCACGGACACCTCTGATCGGTCGATCGACGCAATCGTCGAGGAACTCGCAGAATGGGTCGAAAGCAACACGGTTCTTGAAAGCAACACGGATCGTGAATAGCAACACGGAGGCATCCCGATGACAACACCCGACGCAGACGGCGCAACCGAAATCATCGTTCCAGGGGCGAACCCGTACCCGGTGGTGATCGGTCGGGGTCTGACCGGCACGATTGCGCCGCGCCTCGGGGGTGTGCGCAAGGTTCTCATCGTGCATCCGCCGACGCTGGGCGCCGCCGCGGCCAAACTGAGAGAGACCTTGCTCGGCGACTGTGAGGTTCTCCTGGCCGAGGTGCCGGACGCGGAGGCGGGCAAACGCGTCGAGGTCGCCGCGTTCTGCTGGCAGGTCATGGGCCAGGCCGATTTCACCCGCTCGGATGCCGTCATCGGCTTCGGCGGGGGAGCCGTGACCGATCTGGCCGGCTTCGTCGCGGCCACCTGGCTGCGCGGCGTGAGGCTGATCCAGGTCCCGACAACGCTCCTCGGCATGGTGGACGCATCCGTGGGAGGCAAGACCGGGATCAACACTGCGGAGGGCAAGAACCTCGTGGGGGCGTTCTACGCCCCGGCCGCGGTCATCGCCGACCTCGACCTTCTGGCAACGCTCGCCCGCAACGAGATCCTCGCCGGGTTCGGTGAGGTCGTGAAGTACGGCTTCATCGCCGAGCCGGAGATCCTCGACATCATCGAAGCGGATGTCGAGGTCGCGACTGATCCCGCGTCGCCCCAGTTCCGTCGCCTGGTCGAGTTGTCGGTCGCGATCAAGGCGCGTGTCGTCGGCGAGGACTTCACCGAGCAGGGCCTCCGTGAAATGCTCAACTACGGGCACACCCTTGGCCATGCGATCGAGCACGCCGAGCGTTACCAGTGGCGGCACGGCGCGGCCGTGTCCGTCGGCATGGTCTTCGCTGCCGAGCTTGCGCGCTTGAGCGGCCGGTTGCCCGATGCTGTCGTCGACCGGCACCGCCGCATCCTCGAATCGCTCACACTCCCGGTGAGCTACCCGCTCGGCCGCTGGCAGACGCTCCTCGCGACCATGCAGCGAGACAAGAAGGCGCGGGGCGGCCTCCTCCGCTTCATCGTGCTCGATGACCTTGCGCGGCCGACCGTGCTCGCTGGTCCCGACGCGAGCCTGCTCTTCGCGGCGTACCAGGAAATCGGCTCATAGCGCCGATAGGCTGAGGTCTCATGAGCACAGTCCTGGTCCTCAATGGCCCCAATCTTGGCCGTCTCGGCACACGCGAGCCGGCCATCTACGGGTCGCAGACGCTCGATGACCTGCGTGGGATCCTCGGTGCGGATGCGCCGGACGCGACGATCGACGTCCGCCAGACCGACAATGAGTCCGACCTGCTCGGCTGGTTGCACGCGGCCGCGGATGACGCGACCCCGGTCATCCTCAACGCCGGCGCATGGACTCACTACTCGTACGCGCTGCAGGATGCCGTCTCGCTCGTAACCAAGGCGGGAGTGGTGGTCATCGAGGTCCACATCTCGAACCCGCACGCGCGCGAGGAATTCCGGCACACGAGTGTTCTCAGCCCGGTCGTGACCGGCGTCATTGCCGGCCTCGGCTTCGAGTCGTACCGGCTCGCGCTCTCGTACATTCGCCGAAACGCCAGCTGACAACTAGAATCTGTTGAGGCATCGCGGTCTACGACCTCTCGTGACCGCCCGGATGGGGTTTCGACACGCTGATAAGCGGCCGCTCGACCAGCACCAACCTGTTGGATCGGCAGCTCCCCACCCAGCACGCACCCTCTATTGAATGGATTCATTCTCGTATGGCATCAACCGCTGACATCAGGAACGGCGTCGTCCTCAACATGGACGGCCAGCTGTGGACGGTTATCGAGTTCCAGCACGTCAAGCCGGGCAAGGGTGGCGCGTTCGTCCGCACCAAGCTCAAGAACGTCACGTCGGGCAAGACCGTTGACCGCACATTCAACGCGGGAGCGAAGATCGAGACGGCCAACGTCGACCGTCGCGATTTCCAGTACCTCTACGCGGATGGCGACGGCTACGTCTTCATGGACACGAGCGACTATGACCAGCTCACGGTTCCCGGCGTTGTCGTCGGCGACGCCGCGAACTTCATGCTCGAGAACCAGTCCGTGACCGTCGCACTGCACGAGGGTGAGCCGCTCTACGTCGAGTTGCCGGCATCCGTCGTCCTCGAGATCACCTACACCGAGCCCGGCCTGCAGGGTGACCGCTCGACCGGCGGCACCAAGCCGGCCACGGTCGAGACGGGATACCAGATCCAGGTCCCGCTCTTCCTTGAGACCGGAACGAAGGTCAAGGTCGACACACGCACGGGTGACTACCTCAGCCGCGTCAACGACTAGTCGCGGCGCGACTACGCAATGAGTGCTCGCACCAAGGCCCGCAAGAGGGCCCTCGATGTGTTGTATGGCGCCGACGTGCGCCAGATTTCGATCAACGAAGCCTTGGCGACGGAAGCGGAGCGCGCGGTCAGCGAACCGCAGCGCGAGTCATCCTGGCTGTATGCACGGGAGATCGTCGATGGCGTACTCGATCACCGCGAGGAGATCGACGAGCTGATCGAGACCTATTCGCAGGGCTGGACGCTTGCCAGGATGCCCGTTGTCGACCGTGCGATCCTGCGCATCGGCGTCTGGGAGGTCATCTACAACGACGAGGTGCCGGAAGGGGTCGCGATCTCGGAAGCAGTCGAGGCGGCCACCGTGCTGTCGACGGATGACTCGCCGGGGTTCATTAATGGCCTCCTCGCTAAGATTGCGCAGACCAGGCCGTCGGCTTGAGAATCGAGCCTCGAATGTCTCTCAGGAAGCTGTCCGTGTTTCCGCGCCGCGCGATCGCGGCCGTCGTGCTTGCCGCACTCGTGACGGTTGGAATCGCTGCATGCGCGTCGACGCCTACCAGCCAGGGCGCGACCCCGGAGCAGACCGTGGCACTACCGAACGGCACGGTCGGTGCGGCACACTTCGATGCCGGATACCTCGCCGTGGGAACGGGCACGAAGACGGTCGATCTCTACTTCGACCCGATGTGCCCGTACTGCCAACAATTCGAGTCGGCCAACGGATCCAAGCTCGCTGGAGCCGTGTCGGACGGGAGCATCACCCTGCGCCTGCACCCGTTGACCTTCCTCGACCGCTCCTCGAACGGCACGGCGTACTCGAGCCGCGCGGCTGCGGCGCTGACGTGCGTCGCGGCACTCGATCCGAAGTCCACACTCGGTTACCTCGCGCTGTTGTACAAGGACCAGCCGAAAGAGGGGACGTCCGGCCTGACCGACGACCGGCTTGACGCGCTCGCCACCGGGCTCGGCGCACCGAGCATTGCCGGCTGCCTGTCGAACGGCACGTATCAGGCCTGGGCGCAGTACAACACGAACAAGGCGCTCACGGGTCCGCTGCCGGATGCAGACATCAAGGCCATCCAAGGCACCCCGACGATTATCTTCAACGGACATTCCTACCCGGGCAGTATCACAGACACGACGGCGTTCGCGTCCTTCCTCGCCTCCAAGTAGCGCTGGTTGAGTAGCACGATCGCCTGCGATCGTGCTACTCAACCAACACAGGCTGATATGCTCTTGCGAGGTAGACATCCTTTAAGAGCCGTCCTGTGAGACGGGGAAGGAGGTCGGCATGACAGCGCGAACCGTGCTTCAGCAGGCTGACATCACCCGGGCGTTGACTCGGATTTCACACGAGATCCTTGAGTCCAATCGGGGCACCGCCGATCTCGTCATCCTTGGCATCCCGACGCGGGGCGTCATCCTCGCGCGCCGCATCGCCGAGAACATTCAGCGAATCGAGCCATCGGCCGGCTCATCGATCGTCGGTGCGCTCGACGTGACCATGTACCGCGACGACCTCGCGCGGAACCGTACGCGCACGCCGGCTCCGACCGAGCTCCCTGGCACCGTCGATGGCATGACCGTCGTGCTGGTCGACGATGTGCTCTTCTCCGGGCGTACGGTGCGCGCTGCGCTCGACGCGCTCAGCGACCTGGGCCGCCCCAAGGCGGTTCGCCTTGCTGTGCTCGTGGACCGTGGGCATCGCGAGCTGCCGATCCGTGCGGACTTCGTGGGCAAGAACCTGCCCAGCGCCGCATCCGAGCGAATCAACGTGCACCTCACCGAGATCGACGGCGACGAGTTCGTGACGATTGACTCCCCAGGTGGCGCTGACCCCGTAGGTGGCACTGGCTCCCCGGCTGGCGCGGCCTCCCCGGATAGCGCGGAAGGAGCCCACGCGTGAGGCACCTGCTCTCGACCAAGGGACTCGGTCGCGAAGCCGCCATCCAGCTGCTGGATATCGCCGAAGACATGGCGGATGTCCAGGGTCGCGAGGTCAAGAAGCTGCCAACCCTGCGCGGCAAGACGGTCGTCAACCTGTTCTTCGAGGACTCGACGCGCACGCGCATTTCCTTTGAGGCCGCTGCGAAGCGGCTGTCAGCTGACGTGATCAACTTCAGCGCGAAAGGATCGAGCGTCTCGAAAGGCGAGAGCCTCAAAGACACCGCGCAGACACTCGCGGCGATGGGCGCGGATGCCGTTGTCGTGCGGCACCACGCATCCGGAGCCCCGCAGACACTCGCCACGAGCGGCTGGATCGACGCAGGCATCATCAACGCCGGCGACGGCACGCACGAACACCCCACGCAGGCCCTGCTTGACGCTTTCACGATCCGCAGGCGTCTGCACGGGTCTGCCTCGCGCGGCAAGGCGCTCGACGGCGTGACGGTGACGATCGTGGGTGACATCCTGCATTCGCGGGTCGCGCGCTCGAACGTCTGGCTGCTCGACACCCTCGGCGCGCAGGTCACGCTCATTGCTCCGCCAACCCTGGTTCCGGTCGATCTGCGCGGCTGGCCCGCCACGATCGGGTTCGACCTCGACGCCGCGATCGACGAAGGGAAGCCGGACGTGGTCATGATGCTTCGCATCCAGGCGGAGCGCATGAACGCCGCTTTCTTCCCGAACACCCGCGAGTATTCACGGCAGTGGGGGCTCGACGACGAGCGCCTCGGCCGGCTGCGCCCCGATAGCATTGTTATGCACCCCGGCCCCATGAATCGTGGCCTGGAGATATCGGCGGCGGCGGCGGACTCCCCGCAGTCCACCGTGCGCGAGCAGGTTTCCAATGGAGTGTCTGTGAGGATGGCCGCGCTGTACCTCCTGCTGTCCGGTGATCGGGAGGATTCCTAAATGTCGAGCGAGCGTTATGTGATTGCCGGGGCGACTCTCGCCGATGGCACGGGCACCGACCTCCTGGTCGAGAGCGGTCGAATCGCTGACGTCGGCAGCGGACTGTCCGCGGCTGGCGCGACCGTGATCGACGCGAACGGACTCATCGCACTTCCCGGCCTGGTCGACCTGCACACGCATCTGCGCGAGCCGGGCTACGAGCAGAGCGAAACCGTACTCACGGGCAGCCAGGCAGCCGCTGCCGGGGGATTCACGGCTGTGTTCGCCATGGCCAATACGTCACCGGTGGCCGACACCGCCGGCGTGGTGGAGCAGGTGCTGTCGCTGGGCCAGAGCGCGGGCTATGTGACGGTTCGGCCGATCGGCGCCGTGACGGTCGGGCTCGCCGGTGAGCGGCTCGCTGAACTCGGCGCGATGGCCAACTCCCGCGCCCACGTCCGCGTGTTTTCCGACGATGGCCAGTGCGTCTCCGACCCGCTGCTCATGCGGCGCGCGCTCGAGTACGTCAAGGCCTTCGACGGCGTCATCGCCCAGCACGCGCAAGAGCCGCGCCTGACCGTCGGCGCGCAGATGAACGAAGGCGCGCTCTCCGGCGAGCTCGGCCTGACCGGCTGGCCCGCCGTGGCCGAGGAGTCGATCATCGCGCGTGATGTCCTTCTTGCCGAGCACGTCGGCTCACGCCTGCACGTGTGCCACGTCTCGACCGCCGGCTCCGTCGATGTCATCCGCTGGGCGAAGTCGCGCGGCATAGCCGTCACCGCCGAGGTCACGCCGCACCATCTGCTGCTCACCGAAGAGCTCGTGGCGAGCTACGACTCCCGCTACAAGGTCAACCCGCCCCTGCGTCGCCGTGAGGACGTCGAGGCGCTGCGCCAGGGTCTCGCCGACGGAACGATCGACATTGTCGCGACCGATCACGCACCGCACCCGGTCGAGGCCAAGGACTGCGAGTGGGATGCGGCCGCGAACGGCATGGTGGGACTCGAGTCCGCGCTGTCTGTCGTGCACGCATCGGTGGTGCAGAACGGCCTGCTTGAGTGGGCGGATGTCGCGCGCGTGCTCTCGCACACGCCAGCGCAGATCGGCAGGCTCACGGGCCACGGTGGACCACTGGTGGCAGGCGCTGCCGCACAGTTCACGCTGTACGACCCTTCCGCGACTCGCGAATTCGGGACGGGCGACCTGACCGGCAAGGGCATCAACTCGCCATACCTGGCGATGACCCTGCCCGGCCGCGTCGTAGCGACCTTCCACAACGGATACCCGACCGTCCTCGACGGCGTGGTACAGGCACCGGACACGGTTGCCGAGCGGGCCGCCGCGCGGGCGGTGAGCATCCGTGGATAGGTTCTGGCCGACGACGATCGTTGTCGTCTTCACGGCGCTCGTACTGTGGTTGATGACCGTGAGCTGGCGCCGCCGGGTGCGCCGCGATGCCGCGCTCGTGCTGTCTCACGACGTTCCGACAGAGCTCGGTGATGAGCTCGCCACCGTCGATGCGTTCTACGTGGCCACGACAGCGCACCGCGTTCCGCTGGAGCGCCTCGCGATCAAGGGCCTCGGTT
>JAUZGC010000052.1 GCA_030840105.1 Microbacteriaceae bacterium | reverse complement strand
TGTCCGAAGCGTTCGCGGATGTCATCGCCCAGGCCGCAAAGTCCCGCCCGGTCGTCCTCTGCTCCCGAACGGGCTCGGGCACGACCTTTGAGAAGACTTACGGCTTCAACGGATCAGAGTCCGACCTGCTCGCCCGTGGTGCAATCGGCGCGGGATGGCTGGACGGGCGGAAGGCGCGCATATTATTGTGCTGCCTGTTGGCTTACGGCTACGGGATCAACTCGATCCGGGATGAATTCCGGAAACGCGGACAGCCATTTGGGGGCCAGGGGTGACACATTCGACCGATGCGCCAGAACACGGCAGCGCAGAGTCAGGGGACGGCCCCGTCGAGCGAAACTGGAACAGCACCACGCGTTCACGAACCGCCCATGAATATGTCGTGCGCGAACTGCGGCACAGCATCCTCGAAGGCAGGCTCCCAAGGGGATCACGACTGCGTCAGGTCGACCTCGCCACACAGTTCGATGTGAGCGTGACCCCCGTGCGCGAGGCGCTCCGCGATCTGGCTGCGGAAGGTCTGGTCATCTTCGACGCCCACCGTGGGGCCATGGTGCGAAGCCTCGACCTGAGCGAAGTACATGAACTTTACGAGATCAGGATGACGCTCGAGCCCCTCATGGTCCGGCGCTGTATCCCGCTGATCACGAGCGCGCACATCGACGAGGCGAATCGGATCTGTTCGATCATGGAGGCGACCGAGGATGTCTCCGCCTGGGTCGAGTTGAACCGCCAGTTCCACGAGGTACTTGCCGATCCCGGCCGAGGCAGCCGACTTGCGACGATCCTCGCTTCCCTGCGAGACAGCGCATCGTCCTATGTAGCCCTCTCCCTCAGCACGAGTCCCCTTCGCGTCGACGAAGCCAATACCGAGCATGCGGAACTTGTTGAGTACTACCAACGAAAAGACCTCGATGCAGTCCTGCGGTTGACGAGACAACATCTCCAAACGACGCTGGCGACTATCGAGGACGCGTATAGCGAAAACCTCGAGCCGGTGGGGGAATCCAAGCACCGCTAAGTGTCCGGCAGCGCAGTTCGCTGCGTCAGCTCAATTCAACGCGAGCGGACAGTCCCACCTATCGCATCGACCGTGGCGGGAGGATAATCGCCACATGTCAGGCGCTCCGCTGCAACTCGACGCGTTAGCCAGCGGACGCGCCGCTTTAGCTGACCGGCGGTGGGAAGACGCCTTCTCCGCGCTCTCCGTCGCGGACGCTCAACGACCGCTCGAGTTGGCCGACCTGGAATCGCTCGGACGCGCTGCGTCCCTGACCGGCCGGGACCAGGATGCATTCGGCGTGCTGGAACGCGCGTACGCGCTCTGCCTTGCCACGGGCGACGAACATCGTGCGGCGGCCGCCGCCTTCTGGCATGGCTACCGGCTTGCATCGCTCGGCGAGGGCGCGCAGTCCCGGGCGTGGCTCGCGAGGTCGGAGCGGATCGTCGACCGTCTCGGCGACTGCGTGGAGCGCGGCTACCTGTGCCTCCCGCGCATTCATCATCTCCTGCACGCCGGCGACCCAGAGGGCGCGTTTGCAGAAGCTGCCGAAGCCATGACCATTGCCGTTCGATTCGGCGACTCGGATCTCTCCGCGCTCGCGCGCCAGCTCGGCGGCCGCGCGCTGATCGAACAAGGCAGGGTCGACGACGGCATGCGTCTCCTCGATGAGGCGATGCTCATTGCGACGACGGAGCCGGTCGACGAATTGAGCAAGGGGCTCGTCTATTGCGCTGTAATCGGATGCTGTCAACGGGTTTTCGCCGTCGAGCGCGCACGCGAATGGACGGAAGTGCTACATGAGTGGTGCGAAACGCAGTCGCAGCTCGGCATCTTCAACGGCACCTGCCGGGTGCACCGGGTGGAGCTCATGCGACTCGGGGGTGCGTGGGGGCAGGCGCTGGATGAGGCGATGCTCGTCGGTGCCGGAGCGCGGAGCGAGGGATTCGAACGCGCGGCCGCCGGCTACGAGGAGGCGGAGATCCATCGGCAGAGGGGCGATGAGGATGCCGCCGAGCTGGCCTACCAGCGCGCGAGCGACCTCGGCGGAGACCCTCAGCCCGGGCTGGCGCTGCTACGCCTGGCGCAGGGCAAGGGGCACGTTGCTGCCGGAGCGATCCGAAGGTCGGTCTCGACCGCACGCACTGCGCTCGAGCGAGCGCGGTTCCTTCCCGCATGCGTCGAAATCCTGCTGGCGGTCGGTGACCGAAGCGGCGCGGATGATGCCGCACGTGCTCTCGCCGAGTGCGCTGACCAATACGGCACCCCCGTGCTTCGCGCCCTTGCCGGTCATGCGGATGGCGTGATTGCCCTCGGCAATGGCGACATCGAGCGGGCGCTGCCACTTCTGACCGAGGCGCGCGACATCTGGCTCATGCTCGACGCGCCGTATCCCGCCGCACGGGTGCGTGTTTCGCTCGCGGAAGCGTATGCGGCCCTCGGAGACAGCGACGGGTCGCGGCTGGAAGCCGGCGCTGCGCGGCGGGTATTCGAGAAGCTCGCTGCACGACCTGATCTCGACCGTCTGGGTCAGACGGCCGGGCCAGCGGCCGCGCAAGGCATCCTGAGCGCGCGCGAGTTGCAGGTGCTCCGGCTGGTGTCGACCGGGAAAACGAACAAGGAGATCTCGGCCGCGCTGGAGGTCAGCAGCAGGACGGTCGACCGCCACATGAGCAATGTGCTGGCGAAGCTCGTCGTGCCGTCTCGAGCGGCGGCGACGGCATACGCGTACGAACACGGCCTGATCCGCTGACAGGTCCGTGGTTGGTGGCGCAAACTACCCAGCGGGATATGCGCATCCTGGCGGATTCTGCTGAAGCGCTGCCGGTGCATCGATGCCTATCGTTCGATCATGGACACCAACGGGGACATTATCAGGGACATCGACATCGACATCGACATCGACGTCATCGTGATCGGCGGCGGCCAGGCTGGGTTGTCGGTCTCCCACCATCTGGCCGAGCGGGGCATCGAGCATCTCGTATTGGATGCCGCGGCCCACATCGGGGATGCCTGGCGCAATCGCTGGGACAGCCTTCGCCTCTTCACGCCCGCTCGCTACGACGGGCTCGACGGGATGGACTTTCCGGGCAAGAAGGACGCCTGGCCAACGAAGGACGACATGGCCGACTTCCTTCAGGCGTACGCGGCGCGCTTCGCCCTTCCGGTGCGAAGCGGCATGCGGGTCGAGAGCCTGACCCGGCACGGTGACGGATTCGTCGTCCGCTGCGAGACGGCCACGTTCACCGCCCATCAGGTGATTGTCGCGATGTCGAACTACCAGGTGCCGCGCGTCCCTGCGTTCGCGGACGGACTCGACCAGGGCATCTGTCAGCTGGCTGCCGGGGCGTACCGCAATCCGGGACAGCTCGCGCCGGGACGAACGCTCATCGTCGGCGCAGGCAACTCCGGAGCGGAGATCGCGAAAGACCTTGCCGCGACACACGACGTCGTCCTCGCCGGCACCAGCACGGGAGAGATCCCGTTCGCCTCGACCAGTTTCGTGAATCGGCACCTGGTGGTGCACATCCTCAATCGCTTCGTCTTCACGCGGATACTGTCCGTTGACACGGCCATCGGGCGCAAGGCGCGGCCAGCGGTGATGACGCACGGTGTCCCGCTCATCCGCGTGAAGATGAAGGAACTGGCCGCACTCGGCGTGACACGGGCGGGGCGGCTGGCCGGCGTGACGGGCGGAATGCCGACGCTCGAGGACGGCACGACAATCGAGGTCGCGAACATCGTCTGGTGCACGGGCTTCTCGCCCGGTTTCTCGTGGATTCGGATGCCGATCCTCGACGCGCGCGGCGAGCCGGAACACGACCGCGGAATCGTGCCGTCCGCGCCCGGGCTCTACTTCATCGGACTGCACTTCCTCACGTCCATGGCGTCGGCGATGGTGCACGGCGTCGGCCGGGATGCCGAACGGATCGCCGATGAGGTCGAACGGAAGATGGGCGCAACCGTACGTCGTCAGCGAGTCGTTAGCACTCCGGCTCCTGGCGCATGGACTCCGTAAGGATTAGAGCAGTACCCAGACAAGAGGCGCATCCTTAAGACGTGCGCGAGTTCGTAAGAAGGCTGACCGAGGGCGCCCGCTGGGGCACCGTGGTTGTCTCGCCCTCAAGCGGCGGCGGCCTGTATCGACGCGTTCGCTTGACGGTGTATCCGCCCGGAACGACACAATCGGAGCGGCGCGCGATGCACTTCGCGCACACCTGGCCGATCGCTGGCGCGATCACCGCGGTCACAGTCCTTGCCGTGCTGAGCACCGGGTTGCCACCCGCGGTCGGCCTCATTGCCGCTCTCCTTGTCTACGCTGCCGGTTTCTGGGTGGGTGCCCGATTGACGCGCCGCGTCAAGAGCCGCGTCCGCATCGTGACGGTCGCATCCGTCCACTCCTTCGACGAACCGCAGGAATTCGGGGACAGGAGGCTGCTGCATGCAGTGACAATGCGCCTGGACGACCTCGAATCGCGCCGACGATCGGGCGACGTCACGGAGGTTCAGTACGAGGCCGAATGGTGGAACATCTACGAGATGATCCCCGGCTCGACCGCTGATCTTATCCGGGGCCGATGACGAAGCTTCCAATGACGGTCTTGCCGTCTGCCTCGTAAACCGGGATGCTCACCGACTTCCCTTTTCGCTCCTGCTGCCAGCGCAGCGCGTCCTGTGGACTGGTGAAATGTCTGGCGGCTTCGGTTCCGTCTGCGGCATCCAGCTCGGTCCTTTTGACGTAGCCGTCGCGTCCGTTCGTGGCGGATACCGCGATCAAGTCGGGCATACCTTTCTCGTTTTGGATGCCAAACGTGTTCCCGTCGGCATTGACGCCCCACGCGGTTGTCTTCTGCTTCACGTAGGTCGCGGTGAGCTGCCAGCGCGCGACGGAATCCGCCCTGACCGTGATCGTGTGCTGTCCGGGTGACCGCGGGAGACTGTAGGTTGCGATGCCCGTTTGCGAGTCTGCATCCGAATCCGAGCAAGCCAAGCCGGCCCCGTACGGGAACACGAACGTGCCAGCGGTCAGGCAGCGGAGCTCTAATGCCACGTTCGTGACGCCGGCGGGAGCCGGTCCGAGATCGACGGTCGCCGTGCCGGTGCGCGTTTCGGTCACTGGCCCGGCGAGGACCGTGACGGCCTGCCCGCCTGGAAGCGGCAACGCACCACTGGCGACTGCGGCGGCGGTGCCGAGCATGCCGACGCCGACGAGCGCGCCGATCCCAAGCCACAATCGACGGTGCTTCCTCGGGCGGCGCGCGGGAGAGGCGTCGACGCGTGCAACCAGTTCTTCGCGGAGCGCCTCCCTGAACAGCGGATCCATTCGAACCTGGCTCACGATTGCCCTCCTTCCGGGATCGTCAATGATCTGGTGCTTGATGTCTCCCCCATCGCCGCGCGCAACCGGACCCGGGCGCGGTGAAGCCGGGTCTTTGCCGCCGCTGGTTTGAGTCCAAGTGCGATCGCGGCATCCGCGACCGGGTATCCCTCGAGCACGACCAGGGACACGAGGCG
The DNA here is from genome assembly GCA_030840105.1 of Microbacteriaceae bacterium. Lineage (GTDB taxonomy): Bacteria > Actinomycetota > Actinomycetes > Actinomycetales > Microbacteriaceae > JAUZGC01. The sequence goes on along the minus strand of JAUZGC010000052.1, from coordinate 3,366 downwards.
CAGATCCGCAGCACTCAACGAACGCAAGCCGAGCGCGAGTCGATGGTCCACCCCGTCCAGCGGGTGCTCCTCGAGAAAAGCGACCGCGGCATCCGGTGCGTTCTCGCTCCGGGGCAGCACGTCAAGCAGCTGGCGATGCCGGCGGCCCGCACGGCGAGCGTTCCGTGCCACATTGGTCGTGGTCACGAGAAGCCAGGGGAGCACCGAACCGTCGACAACGCGCACGTCTGCTCGCCTGCGCCAGAGCTCGAGAAACGCGGTCGCCGTCACGTCCTCGGCTTCATGTCGATTCTCGACCAGCCGATACGCGTGCCGGAATACCCGATCGCGGAGAAGGTCGAACAGCACCCCGAAGGCCGCCCCCTCGCCCTCAAGGCAGCGCGACCAGAGCCCTGCATCGTTCACGGCGGCATCCCCCATACCCTGTATTGTCCGGGAACACCCCAAAGGTTTCACCCGCTAGCGACGCATCCAACGTGTCACCCGTGGACTGCCAACCACCGGCGCGATGTCAGAATGCTGGATGATGTCCTTCACCATCGAATTCCTGCCAGCGGCATCCGCCTCCCACGCCGAAACTGTCACGACGATCACCAGCCTGGTCAACGGCGTCTACGAGACCAGCGAACAGGGCCTCTGGGCCGAGGGCGCACTCCGCACGACCGAAGCGGAGGTTGCCGACCTCATTCGTCGCGGTGAGATCGCGGCGGCGACTTCGGGCGTCGACATCCTCGGCTCTGTGCGTATTCAGCGATTGGATGCCAATACCGGCGAATTCGGGATGCTGGCGGCCGATCCGGACCACCGTGGGGTGGGCATAGGGCGAGAACTGGTCGCCTTCGCCGAAGGATGGGCGCGCGGTGAGGGGCTGGCGAGCATGCGGCTCGAGGTGTTCACGCCGCGCGCCTGGAGCCACCCATCGAAGGTGTTCCTCATGCAGTGGTACGAACGCATCGGATACCGCCGCATCCGCACCGGGGCACTCGACGAGGCGCATCCTGCCCTCGCCCCGTTGCTGGCGACGCCGTGCGACTTCGCGGTCTACCGCAAAGAGCTGACCAGAGAACCCGGGTTCTCGCGCGTCTGACTGGGGCTCTCTGAAAGTGCCTTTCCTTGCCGATTGGGAAGACAATGGAAGTGCGGGTTTGCGGTCTCCTACACGGGAGGGGTGACATGAAGTTTGCTCAGGTGCTCAACGCTCTGGGGTTCGCTTCGGCCATCGCGATCGTCGTGGTGTCCGGGAGTGGGACTGCGTGGCCGGATGGTGGCGGGGGGCGCGCCTCGAGCACGGGGATCGTCCCGTTTGAATCGTTGGCTGCGGTCCCGTCTGTGTCAGCTCAAGCAAACCAAATCCCTGCCGTGTCACAAGTTTCTTTCCCGCCAGGGACCTTTGAGTTCACCGACTTCGCGGACGCGAACTTGTATGGGGCGTACTTCCAACCGATGGTCGGCGGGCTTCGCGGGTCTGGCGTGGATCAGACCGTCTTCCGCATGAAAGCCAATACCTCTACCAAGGCTGCCTCGGTTCCCGCGCAGGCGACTGCGCGCACAAACCAGCTTGACCTGATCCGTATCGGTGCGGGCGGTGGAACTGTGCGGTCTCCGGTCGTGTCCGACCTGACATTGCAGGGCACTCCCCAAGGACATACGTATAACGGGCTACTGATGTATCACAGCACGGCCGGGAGGGTCACGGATGTCCAGGTGACCGGGATTCCCGGGAATGCGAGCTCGCAACCAGGGGAAACGTTCGGGGTCAACGATTACCGGTCGGATGGGACCGTTTACACACGTCTCACGATTGATGGGCAGGGGGTGGGGGCGTCGGGATTCGGCGGGAATCTTGGATCGAACGTAAGCATCATTGACTCGATCTCGAAGAACAACGTCAACGCTCATGGCTTCACCCAATACACGATGAACAACGTCACCTACCGAAACGTCATCTCCCAGAACAACGGCGGGAGTGGCTTCAACTTCGAGCGCGTGTCGGGGACAGTCATCATGGACCACTGCACAACTCTCGGCAATGCCGTGCCGATCACGATTGCGAACGATGCCAGTTCAGCCAGGTTCATCATCACGGACCCCATTTTTGAGGGGCCGAAACTGGTCATCAAGGTGACCGGGTATGCGGGCGTCACGACCACCACACAGGTCGTTTCGGATATCACTTTGAGCATCAACGGCATCAACCGGCCCGACCTGATCAGCATCGTTCGGTAGTGCGACGTTTTGATCCATCCTCTCCATTCCGAGAACTGGCCACCCTTGGTAATTGGCCGCAGCAGTCGACGAAAGGAACTGATGATGACCGAAGGAATCAAAGCAGAGCCCTGGGTGCTCGTGACCGCGTCCGGCAGCTCCGAGTACACGATGTACGTCGAGGGGGATGAACTCATCTGCCAGGTCGGTTCGACGACCCTCAAGTACCGGGCGCGCGCAATCGAGGATCTCACGGCGTGGCTCAAGGAGCAGGATGACTGGGTTCCACTGGGCGCCGCCGACGAGTCCAAGGCCGCGGCCGACGGCACCGTGGAGGCCTGGGGTCGCTCCGAGTCCAACCCGGTCGGCGGCTGGTACGGCCTTCGCAAGGGCTACCGTGGCCGGTTCGGGATGTACTTACCGCCGCTGCTCGAGAAGCTCGGGGTCGTCGAACTCACGCACGACGCGCGCAACAACAAGGTGCGCGCGCTGTGACCGCTCGCTGGTCATGAGCCGGTCGTAATCGTGTCACCCCGAGGCGCGTCGACTATGCGTCGTAGGGTTCGAAGTCGAACTCAGAGAACGCGGTGACTTCCTTCTTCCACCTGGTTTCGACGAACTGGACGTGATCCTCGTGCGCGCTGTATGCGTCGTACTCCGCCTGGTCACGAAAGTGCATGGAGAACTGGAACGCGAACTGACTCTGCGAGCTCACCTGCCGAGCGATCGTAAAATCCTCGACGCCGGGCACCCCGGTGAGCACGCGACGACCTGTTTCGAGGAACCCCGCTTCCTCTTCCGAGCCGGCGGGGTGCATAAGGGTGAAAACGACCGTGTGTCGAATCATTCGGTCTCCGTTCATAACGAGATCGTGGTTACAGCCGAGGCGGGCGACAAAGCTGCCGCGCCCGCACGTCGCTGGGCGGATTACAAGCCATCCAAGCCTATGACCTGGGGGCCACACCAACCGTCATGGGCCGATTCCACCTCAGCTCGGAGTCTCGGACAGGTTCAACAGAATCATTTCGACAAACCGATTGACATAGAAATCGATTTCTGAGATTGTGTAAATCAGGACGGTGTCGTCAGCGGCACCGGGCCGAGCAGTATTACGTAACCGCCGTTCCCGGTCGCCGCTCACCTCACTCGAGGTCGGATATA
>JAUZGC010000035.1 GCA_030840105.1 Microbacteriaceae bacterium | reverse complement strand
ACGCCGTGGCTGTGAGCGTCGGATCTGATCCGCTGCTTCCCGACATCCCCGGCATCACCGACGTGAGCCCATGGACCAGCCGGGACGCGACCTCCGCGAAAATAGCGCCGAAGAGTCTCGCGATCATCGGCGGCGGTGTCGTCGCGCTCGAGATGGCGACCGCATACGCGGGCTTCGGAACGACGATCGATGTCATCGCACGCAGCGGCCTCCTGGCGAACCAGGAGCCGTTTGCCGGCGAGCTCGTCTCTGACTCGCTCGAAAAGCTCGGTGTGCGCATACACCTGGGCGCCACGCCATCGCGCGTGCACAGAGGCGAGGACGGCACAGTGACGGTCACCCTCGACAACGGCGATACCGTCACCGCGGAGCAGCTTCTCGTCGCGACCGGGCGCGTGCCGCGCACGGGCGATCTTGGCCTCGAGAAGATCGGGCTGGCGCCGGGCGAGTGGCTGAGCGTCGACGACACCATGCTCGTGCACCACTCGGACGGCACGCCCGTCGCCGGCGACTGGCTCTACGCCGTGGGCGACGTCAACCATCGCGCACTCCTCACCCACCAGGGCAAGTACCAGGCGCGCATCGCCGGTGACGCCATCGCCGCCCGCGCCGCGGGCAAGACACTCCCGACCGAGCCGTGGTCGACGTACGTCGCCTCCGCCGACCATCAGGCCGTTCCCCAGGTCGCCTTCACCGACCCCGAGGTGGCATCCGTCGGTCTCACCGCCGCAGCGGCAGGAAAGGCCGGATACCGTACCCGCGTGGTCGACTACTCGATCGCCAACACGTCCGGTGCGACAATCAACTCCGATGAGTATGTCGGGCAGGCCCGCATGGTCGTCGACGAGGACCGACAGGTGCTCCTCGGAGTTACCTTCGTCGGGGCGGATGTCGGTGAGCTCCTGCACTCGGCAACCATCGCTGTCGTCGGCGAGGTGCCGCTGTCACGACTGTGGCACGCGGTGCCCTCCTATCCGACGCTCAGCGAGGTCTGGCTCCGGCTGCTCGAGACCTACGGCCGGCCGACGGAGTGACCTCGCTCAAGAGCCTCCTCGTCGACTCACCGGTGAGCCAGGCAGGCTACCTCTACGCGACCACGGTCGGATTCGTCTGGGGTTTCATCTGGAGCACCGGCCGGATCGAACGCCACGACGGCCTCTTCGTCTTTCGTGGCATGCCGACCTGGGCGTTTCGCCGCGGCGGGTCGTGCGTCGGCGCGTGCTATCTGACGGCGCAGAATGTCTCGGACGACGTGCTCGATCACGAAGGCGTCCACAGGAGGCAATGGCAGCGCTATGGAATGCTCTTCCCGCTTCTGTACCTCGCGGCGGGCCTCGATCCAACAAAGAATCGGTATGAGATCGAAGCAGGTCTCGAGAAAGGCGGATACCTGTGAGTACCCCACGACGAACGATCGTCATGACAGGCGCGAGCTCAGGGATCGGGGCGGAATCCGCCGCCCGTCTCGCTGAGCAGGGAGCCGAGCTCGCGATCGTCGGGCGCAACCCCGAGCGCACCCGCGCGGTTGCCGAACGCGTTGGCGGTACCGCCTTCCTCGCCGACTACGACCACCTCGACGAGGTGCACGCACTCGCGGACGCACTCCTCGCCCGCTACGACCGCATCGACGTCCTCGCCAACAACGCGGGTGGACTCGTCTCGAAGCACGCGATCACCGTGGACGGACACGAGCGGGCCATCCAGAGCAATCACCTCGCGCCGTTCCTGCTGACGAACCTGCTGCTGCCAAGGCTCATCACGAGTGCCTCGGACGACCGGCGAGTGCGTGTCGTTTCCACGGCGAGCCGGGCAAACATGATGGGCGACCTCCGCCTGGATGACCTCAACTGGGAGAGGCGCCCGTGGCTCGGTGGCTGGCGCGCGTACGGCACGTCGAAGGTCGCCACCATCCTGTTCATGCGTGAGCTGGCGGAGCGGCTGACGGGCACGGGCGTCGACGCATACTCGCTGCATCCCGGCCTCGTGGTGACCAGGTTCGGCGAGACCTCCCCCCTCATCCGGGTCGCCAAGGTGGTCACGCGCGGACACTACGGGATCTCGGTTGCCGCAGGGGCGATTCCGCTGACGGCCCTGGCCGGTGCGGCGGAGGTGGGCGCACCGAGCGGCACGTACTTCGACAGGCTCACGCCCAACGGTTCCGTCAACCCCCAGGCGAAGGATGCCCAGCTCGGCCGGGACCTGTGGGCGCTCTCCGAGCGCCTCGTCGGCCTCGAATCGCCCGCCAAGAATTAGGCGCCTCGCCGCGAATGAGGCGTTGCCCCCGGGAATAGGCGTCTCCCGCGGCCGTACTGCCGCCGGCCATCACCAGACGCGCGGATGCCTGGCCGCCCATCCGATCCGTCGCTCGAGCTGGGCTCCGAGTGCAAGCAGCGTAGCCTCCCCGCCCGGTCGCCCGACGAGCTGGACGCCCATGGGCACCCCAGCCGACGGCTGGTCGATCGGCAGAGTGATCGCCGGGAGTCCGCTCACGTTGACCATCGACGTGAACGGCGTGTATTGCACCTGCTGGGCGAAGTTGCGCTCGCCATCCTCCCGGTCGAACCAGCCGACGGGTCGCGGGGTCATGGCCATCGCCGGCGTGAGCACCGCATCGAAGCTCGAAAGCTGGCGGATGAGCGAACGCTCGTACGCCGAGAGCGCCGTGAGCGCATCCGCAAGCTCGCGTGCCGAGACCGCCCGACCCGCGCGCAGGAGCCATCGGGTCAGCGGCTCGAGCAGTTCCTCCTGCGCGCCCTCCGCGGGGATGCGCGCGGCACCGACCTGCCAGATCGTGCGGAACGCGGGCGCGTACGTGGGGTCCGGGGTGAGCGCGGTCTGTTCGATGCCGTGCCCGAGCGCGGCAAACTCGACGACCGCGTGGTCGAGTGCGGTGATCGCTTCCGGCGCGAGGCTGATCTCGTACGCGTCGTCCCAGGCCGACGTCGTCATGACGCCGAGCTGGAAACGTCCCTCCCCGTGCACCGCGGCGCCCAGGTAGGGTCCGTCGTTCTCGTCGGGTGCCCGCAACGCGTAGTGGTGATCGGGCCGGCCATGTACGCGAGCGATCATGCCATCGAGCAGGAGCGCGGCATCCGTGACCGTGCGCGCGAGCGGACCGGCGACCGAAAGCCCCGCGAGCGAGTCGATTCCACTGCCCGCGGGAACGCGACCCCGAGACGGCTTGAGCCCGACGAGGCCGCATGCCGCCGCGGGAATGCGAATCGATCCGCCGCCATCTGATCCGGGTGCAATCGGCAGGAGTCCGGCAGCTACGGCGACCGCGGCCCCGCCGCTCGAACCACCTGCGCCGAGCGACGGGTCCCACGGGTTCCGAGCCGGCGGCGCCACGAGGCTTTCGGTGTACGACGGCAGCCCGAATTCGGGCGTGGCGGTCTTGCCGAGGCTGATGCTGCCAGCAGCGTCGAGCGTCTCGACGATCTCGTCAGAGGTGTCTGGCACGAAGCCCGTGCGCAGGCGCGAGCCGAAGCCGGCGGGCACCCCGGCACGCAGCCACAGATCCTTGTCGCCGAGCGGGAGACCCCACAGCGGCGCCGTCCGGGGCACGGATGTCTCCACCTGCGCCGCGCGCGCCAGCGCGGCATCCCGCGTCACGGTCACAAACGCGCCAAGCTCCGGGTTCAGCCGGTCGATGCGGTCCAGGTAATGCGCTACGAGCTCGGTCGGCGACGTTGCGCCCCGTTGCAACTCATTCCACTGTTCAAGCGCCGTCAGGTCGTGCAATTCCGCCATGCTCGAAGCCTACGCGGGAGGCCTCAGCACCCATGGCCGGGCCACGACGTTCCGGGCCCGGCTCCAGCACATTCAGCGTTTCTCAAGGTGATTTTGCGTCGCCGTCCCGACCGTTTAGAGTCGACATCGCAAGTGCCACTCATGAGACGGCTGCGCGGGTTCACGCCGCGAAGTGCCAAGTCTCACGAGGGAGGGGCAATCTCCAGCCGGACCGGTTGGGCCTCTCGCGGTGCTGTGCCCAGCGGAAGGAGCAGGCGCCATGAGCGGCAGTCATAGTCCCATGCCCAGCACTCCTTCCGCATTCTGCTAGTCGCGCGCTCGCACATCTTGCAGGCCAGGGAGTCGCGTCACTCCCCGTCTCCCCCGACCTCCCGCCACGCGGGAACGAACAGGCCTGCCATGAGCTCACTCACCAACACCGGCGAGATCCGCACCACCGCTGTCCTCGATCCGGCACACACCGGCAATATCGAAGGCGCCCTCGGCACCATCGACGTCACGGATAACGCGCCGCGCAGAACGCTGTCGGCCAGGTTGCGCACGCTCATTGCCATCGTCGGCCCCGGCCTCATCGTGATGGTCGGCGACAATGATGCAGGTGCATTCGGCACGTACACGGAAGCCGGACAGAACTACGGCACGAGCCTGTTATGGACGCTGCTTCTGCTCGTGCCCGTCCTGTACGTCAACCAGGAGATGGTGCTGCGCCTCGGTGCGGTCACAGGTGTCGGACACGCGCGCCTGATCCTCGAACGGTTCGGCAGGTTCTGGGGAGCGTTCAGTGTCATCGACCTGTTCATCCTGAACGGGCTGACCATCGTCACCGAGTTCGTCGGCATCAGCATGGGGTTGAGCTACCTCGGCATCCCCAAGGTTCCCGGCGTGATCGTCGCTGCGCTCGTAATCATTGCGGCAGTGAGCACGGGATCCTTCCGCCGGTTCGAGCGGCTGTGCCTGATCCTCGTACTCGGTTCACTGCTCCTGGTTCCGATCGTGCTCATGGCCCACCCGCCCGTCGGCCAGGTCGTGCACGACTTTCTCGTGCCTGGGGTGCCAGCTGGAGCCGGACTGTCGACAGTCGTGCTGCTCATCATCGGCATCGTGGGGACGACAGTCGCGCCGTGGCAGTTGTTCTTCCAGCAGTCATACGTCATCGACAAGCGCATCACCCCGCGTTTCATGAACTACGAGAAAGTCGACCTGTGGATTGGGATCGTCCTCGTTGTCGTCGGAGCAGGCGCCATGACGGCCATCGCGGCTGCGACCTTCGCAGGACGGCCGGCGTTCGGTCACTTCACCGATGCACTGGGAGTGGCCCAGGGCCTCGGCACCAACGTCGGCAAGGTTGCCGGCATCCTCTTCGCCATCGCCTTGATCGACGCATCGATCATCGGAGCCGCGGCGATCGGGCTCTCCACCTCGTACGCACTCGGCGACGTCCTCGGGCTCACGCACTCGCTGCACCGCAAGGTCTCCGAGGCCAAGGGCTTCTACGCGGTGTTCGCCGGCCTGCTCGTCGTTGCGGCGGTCATCGTGCTCGTCCCCGGCAGCCCCCTCGGCCTGATCACGGTCGGAGTGCAAGTGCTCGCCGGCGTCCTGCTGCCCTCGGCGACGGTCTTCCTGCTCATGCTCTGCAACGATAAGGCCGTGCTCGGCCCTTGGGTCAACAGCAGGATTCTCAACATCTTCACGTCTGCGATCGTCGCGATCCTCGTCATGCTCTCGATCATCCTGACGGCCAGCGTGCTCTTCCCCCGTATCGACTCGGCGGTCGTTGTCGGAATCCTGGTCGCCGGCTCCGCGCTTGCGCTGCTCGCTGGCGTCGCATTCGCGCTCTACCGCCGTCGCAATCCGTTCGCCCCGGTCGAAGAGACGATCGACCGCACCGAGCGGCACAACTGGCGGATGCCTCCCCTCGCGCTCCTGGCTCCGCCGAAGCTCGGAATCGGCCAGCGCGTTGGGCTGACGGCGCTGCGCGTGTACCTGCTTGCGGCAGTGGTCCTCGTCATCGTGCGAATCGCCCAGCTCGCGATCGGTGGGTAACTGCCGCGGCGCACGCATGGCCCGAATCGTGCTCGGAATTGGACAGGGCCGGCGCCTCTCGGTTGAGGGCGCCGGCCCCGGTTTCGCCTCTGCTGGTTGCAACTGCCTCGCGATTGGTCGAGTTCTTGAGGCTGCCGCTGAGCGCGTTGAGATCAATCTAGGCCACCCGGCTGACAACGAACGAAGCCATCACGGAAGCCATATGGACCTCTGAGCGGAAGCATAGGGACGGGGCGCTGGGCTAGGCCGCGCTGGGCACGGTTCGGCTGCCGCTGCTGGGCACGGTTCGGCTGCCGCTGCTCGGCACGGCTCGGCTGCCGGCTGGGCTCGGCTGCCGGTGTCGCTGTGACAATCCCTCCCGGCGTTGGTACGTTGTAGGCACATTTGTTTGATGCAGCGACAGGGGACAACCGACCATGGCGGGCTACCTGTTCCTTGCCCTCGCGATCGTCACCGAGGTCATCGCCACGACGTTCCTCAAATTCACCTCCGGCGAGAACGCGAGGTGGTGGGCGTACCTCGTGGTGGCCGTCGGTTACATCGCATCGTTCGTCGCACTCGCGCAGGCGCTCGGCCGGGGGGTGCCCCTCGGAATCGGCTACGCGATCTGGGCCGCAGTCGGCGTCGCGCTCATCGCGCTCATCAGTTGGGTGTTCTTTAGGGAATCGCTGACCTGGGTGCAGGTCATCGGCATCGCGCTCGTGATCGCCGGCGTCGGGCTGCTCGAACTCGGCGGCAAGCACTAGCCGGCACGCGTTCTCGGGTTGGCGTGCCCTGGCTTGCATGCTCGGGCTGGCGTGCCAGGGATCGCAGCTGGATCTCATGCCCGCATGTGGATTTCGGGTTCGGTGGTGTAGTTGCGGCCGGCCGGTGAGGTCCAGGTCAGGTTCCCGGTGCCGTCCCGAGCTTGAGCAACCTGCCAGTCGGTTTTGTGTTTGAGGATGTGGTGACTTTTGCACAGATGGGCGAGGTTGTCGTGGCGGGTCTGGCCGTCGTTCACCCAATCTTTAGTGTGGTCGATCTCGCAGCGGGCGGCGTGCCGGGAGCAGCCCGGGAACCGGCAGGTGACATCCCGCACCTGTAACCAGTTCTTCAAATCCTGCGGCACCCGGTAACTGTCCCGACCCACCGAAAGCACAGCACCGGTCTCCGGATGGGTCAGCAACCGGATGAAACTCGGGGCGTGTGCGGCGAGGGTGCGGGCGGTGTCTGGGTCGATCGGCCCGTACCCGTCAAG
>JAUZGC010000285.1 GCA_030840105.1 Microbacteriaceae bacterium | reverse complement strand
TGAACACGACGACGTTGACAACGACGCCGACCGCACCGACCGCACCGAACTTAATAAGCTGTGGCAGCAGCCGTGAGGGCCGCCTGCGCTCGTTCTGGGGAGCTGGCGGGTCGGCACGCTGTTTCATGGGCGAAGATAGAGTCATCGCTGGCGAGCTTACGCGGGGTAGCGTCCCTCAGACTGGGAGTTTCACAGTCCGACGCTGAAGGTTCATAGAGGCAAGACAGCTGGGAGATCCACACAGGCCATGGGCAAACGCGACACGATTGGCGTCATCGGCGGCGGTCAACTTGCCAGAATGATGATTCCGGCCGCGGTCAATCTGGGACTCACGATCAAGGTCCTCGAAGAGGCCCCGGGGATGTCCGCCGAACTCGCGGCAACGGGCGTCGGTGACTATCGCGACCTGGCAACGGTGCTCGCATTCGCCGAGACCGTCGACGTGATCACCTTCGACCACGAGCATGTTCCGCAGACGGTCTTGCGTGAACTCGTCAGTCGCGGCATCCCCGTGCATCCTGGCCCGGATGCCCTCCTCTACGCGCAGGACAAGATCCTCATGCGCGAGAGACTGAGCGAACTCGGGATGCCTATGCCGGAGTGGGCGGCCGTGGAATCCGCTGAGCAACTCGGAGACTTCCTCGCCGAGCATGGCGGACGGGCGGTCGTGAAGACGCCGCGCGGCGGCTACGACGGCAAGGGCGTGCGGATTGTCACGGAGGCGCACGGTGCAGATGACTGGTTCCTCGCGCTCGCGGACGGCGAACACGGCAGTGCCCTGCTCGTGGAGGAAGTCGTGGATTTCCGGCGCGAGCTCGCCCAGCTTGTGGCTCGACGCCCATCCGGCGACGTCGTGGCGTGGCCGGTCGTCGAGACGGTGCAGCTCGACGGAGTGTGCGCTGAAGTGATCGCCCCGGCGCCGCAGTCGGCTGGGAAGCTTTCGGATGTCGCAGCCGACATCGCGATCTCGGTCGCGACCGGGCTCGGCGTGACGGGCGTGCTCGCGGTCGAACTCTTCGAGACCACGGATCACCGCCTGCTCGTCAATGAGCTTGCGATGCGCCCGCACAACAGTGGGCACTGGACCATCGATGGGTCCACGACAAGCCAGTTCGAGCAGCACCTGCGTGCTGTGCTGGACCTGCCGCTTGGCGCAACAGGGTCGAAGGACGCCTGGTCCGTCATGGTCAACATCCTGGGCGGTCCCGCGCATGGCACACTGTCGGATCGGTATCCGGCCGCGTTTGAGGCGCATCCGATCGTGAAGGTGCACAGCTACGGCAAGGAGCCGCGACCGGGACGCAAGGTCGGCCACGTCACGGCCACCGGTGCCGACCTCGACCAGGTCGCCTACGAGGCGCGTGGCGCAGCAGCGTTTTTCGCCGACTGACCTAGCATGGAGCGCATGCCAAGCGTGAACTCCTCGCAGCCCCTCGTGGCCGTCGTCATGGGGTCTGACTCCGATTGGTCCGTCATGAGCGACGCGTCCCAGTTGCTGACGGATTTCGGTGTCGGGCACGAGGTCGAGGTGGTGTCAGCGCATCGGACCCCGGAGAAGATGATCGCCTTCGGCAAGGCCGCGGCGGACCGAGGGATCAAGGTCATCATCGCGGGCGCAGGCGGAGCGGCCCATCTGCCCGGCATGCTCGCATCGGTGACCACGCTGCCTGTCATCGGAGTTCCCGTGCCGCTCTCGCGGCTCGACGGTCTCGACTCCTTGCTTTCTATCGTTCAGATGCCGGCGGGTGTGCCCGTCGCGACGGTGTCGATCGGCGGGGCGAAGAACGCCGGTCTGATCGCGGTCAAGATCCTGGCGACGGCCGACCCCTCACTCACCGCGAAGCTCGCCGAATACGCGATCGACCTTGCGGCCCAGGTGGAGCAGAAGAACGCGGACCTCAAGTCCAGGCTATGACGATCGCGAGCCCCATTCGGTATCCGGATACCGGATCCGCGCACCTCATGACGAAGCGCGGCTGGTGGCTCGTGGGTCTGAACCTCCTGGCACCGGGGACCGCGCAGGTGGTCGCGGGTAATCGCATCCTCGGGCGCGTCGGTCTCATCTCGACCGTCATTCTGTGGTCGCTCGCGATCACGGCTCTGGTGGTTTACCTGCTCTCGCCGGCGACGGTCTACATGATCTTCACCCAGGCGCTCAGCCTGTGGATCGTGCAGCTCGTGCTCTTCGCCTACGCAGTGCTCTGGGTGATCCTGACCCTGGACACCCTCCGACTCGTCCGACTGGTGAAGACGTCGGCCTCGTCACGGGCGTTGATCGCGGCATTCGCGGTGCTCGTGCTGGCAGGCGTAGCGGGCGGTGCGGGATACGGCGGCTATGTCGCGGGCACGGCGCGCGGCACCCTCAGTGACATCTTCGCGGCGGGGCCGTCCGTGCCGCCGATCAACGGCCGGTACAACATCATGTTGCTCGGTGGAGACGCGGGGCCGGATCGCAGTGGCCTGCGCCCCGACAGCATGTCGGTCGTCAGCATCGACGCCGCGACGGGCCAGGCCGTCATCGTCGGCCTGCCGCGCGACCTGAATCCGACGCCGTTCTCGGCGGGATCGCCCATGCTGGCGCTGTACCCGAACGGCTACGGCTACCACGGCAGGTGTGACGTGAGTGCGTGCCAGCTGAATTCGATCTACACCGAGGTCTCGGTGTACAAATCTTCGCTGTACCCGAACGCCACGAAGCAGAACAGCGAGCCGGGAGTCGAGGCGATGCGTGAGGCGCTCCAGGGTGCGCTCGGGATCACGATCCAGTACTACGTTCTGATCGACATGCAGGGTTTCGCCGACCTCGTCGACGCGCTGGGTGGCGTGGACATCACCGTGAAGGAGCGTCTGCCCATCGGTGGCGACGAGAACCTGAACGGTGTTGTCGCGTGGATCGAGCCGGGCACGCAGCACATGAACGGGTACACGGCGCAGTGGTACGCGCGTTCCCGTCATGGCACGAGCGACTACGACAGGATGGCCAGGCAGCGCGAGCTCCAGGATGCGATCCTCAAGCAGGTCAACCCGCTCAACGTCGTCTCGAAGTTTCAGGGCATTGCCAAGGCGGGCACGCAGGTGGTCAGGACCGACATCCCTCAGTCCATGCTCGGATACTTCGTCGACCTCGGGCTCAAGACGCGCAAGCTGCCAGTGCAGACCCTTGAACTTGTGCCGCCCACGATCATTCCCACGAAGCCGGATTACACCCAAATCCACGCCATGGTCGCGGCCGCGCTGAATCCGGTGACTGCGAGTCCCACGCCGTAGCAGGCGCGCGCGGTAGCATGGCTGCCCCCTGAGTGGGTCACAGGAACTTCCAAGGGTGTTTTCGTAGAATTGCTCGTCTATGCTCAGCAGAGACTCCCGCAGTGACAGGCGTGAGAGTGGCAGACTTGCTGCTCTTGACGGACTCCGTGGGCTCGCGGCCCTGGCCGTCCTTCTTCATCATTCCCTTCTCCTCGACCCCGCTTTTCCCGCTAGCCCGCAGGATGGGAGCGTCGAACCGGGGTCGGCGATCTGGTGGCTCAGCTACACGCCACTCAAGCTCCTGTCGGCGGGCTGGGAGTCCGTCGTCGTCTTCTTCGTCCTGAGCGGACTTGTCGTCACGCTTCCGGTCATGCAGAAGCCCCACTTCGACTGGATCGCGTTCTATCCCCGGCGGATCGTGCGATTACTCGTCCCCGTTATCGCATCCGTTCTCGTCGCGGCGGCCTTCGTCGTCGCCATCCCGCAGGTGCCAGCGCAGTCCGGCGGGTGGCTCAAGAACTCGAGCACACCAACATTCTCCTGGGAGATGGTCGTGCAGGCCTGGGACCTGGTCGGCGGTGACGGTCAGATCAACAACCCGCTGTGGTCGCTGCGCTGGGAACTGCTCTTCTCGCTTGCGCTGCCCGTTTTCGTCCTGGTGGCGCTCGTCCTGCGCCGCTGGTGGATCGCCGGGCTTGTCGGCGCCGTGCTGGTGACCTGGCTTGGCGTGCGAACCGGTTCCGGTGCCCTCAGCTACTTCCCCGCCTTCTTCGTCGGCGCGCTCATGGCGGCGCGGCTTGACGACATCCGCCAGTTCTCCTCACGCATCAATCGACTTTCGCTGCGACACCTGGTCTGGTTCGGGATGACCCTGGCGGCGGCAATGCTGCTGATCGTGACGTGGCTCGCGTGGCCGTTGTCCGCCGGACTGGGCGAGCTGACCCCTGCGCTGAAGGCCCTGGCGCCGGTCGCGGCCGCCGGGCTCGTGCTTTCGTGCATCGGATGGCGCCCCTTCGGCGCGCTCCTGTCGAGGAGGCCATTCCAGTTCGTCGGGAAGATCTCGTTCAGCGTCTACCTGGTGCACGTGCCCATCCTGATCTTCAGCGGCTATCTCTTCCAGGGAGAGCCTGTCGTCATTCCCATGGCGTTCGGTATCGGACTCACACTCGTGGTCGCGGTGTGCTTCTCGTGGCTCGTCGAGCAGCGCAGCCACGGCTGGGCGCGGAGCGCAGGGACGTGGGCATCGGCGCGTTACGCCGCCATGCTGGGCGAGGGGACAGAGCGGTCGGCGGATGTGCCGACTCGCAACCGTGACCTCAACCGTGACCTCGTCAGAGGTCAGCGTGAAGTTGCCACACCCGCTCAGCCGAGTCGCGCCAGCTGAACGCGCGCGCTCGATCGGTTGCCTGGACGCGCAGGCGGTCCGATAGCGCCCGGTCCGTAGTCACCTGCGCGATCGCGGCCGCGAGCCGCTCGGGGTAACCCATGCCAGGGTTTCGCTCGACAACGAGGCCGGCACCCCCGCCGACCTCGACGAGGGCGGGGTCATCCGAGTGGATGACCGGTGTTCCGAACTGGAATGCCTCGACGATGGGGAGTCCGAATCCCTCGGCAAGGCTTGGGTACACGAAGACGGTCGCTCGCCTGAGCACGACGGCGAGGTCCTCGTCGCTGAGCACACCGAGGGTCTGCACCCGGCCCTCGGGGAGCCCGGCGGCAGCCGCGAGTCCCTGGACGCTGACGTCGCCCCATCCCTGCGGTCCAACGACAAGGAGCGGCAATTCACGATCCTCGAGTAAGCCCAGCGACTGGATCAGCGGCGCAAGCCCCTTACGGGGCTCTGCAGTTCCGATAGTGAGGACGTAGCTCGGAGGGAGTCCCAGCGCCGCGGCGCGCACATCCTCGTCGCTAGGAAGTCGCAAGCTCGAACTGGCGGCTCCGCCGATAACTCGCACGCGGTCACCCAGGTTGAGGATCTCATCGAGTTGCGTTCCAACGGCGTGTGTTGGCACGACAATGGCGTCTGCGTGCCTCTGGGCGCGTCTCGCCATTGCCTTGTGCCATGCCACGCCGTGTGGTTTGAGCGTCTCCGGGTGCGTCCATGGCACGACGTCGTGAATGGTTACGGCGAGCTGGTCACCGTCACCCCGCCGATCGTGCCTGTGCATTGGCGCGAGCAGGCTCGGCGCGTGCATCATGCCGCCATCGCCAATGGGTACTCGGACACCGTATTGCCAGGCGAGGGCGAGTTCGCGCCGGGCGAGTGGTGCCTTGTGAAGGTGCGCGAGGCCCGGGAGTCGATGGTTCAGCGCGTCCAGCGCAGGCTGCGGCAGCGATGAAACGATGCCCTCAACATCGCAGCCGGCGGGAGCTGTCGCGATGAGCTGGCGTGTGAGTTCCTCCGTGTACCTGCCAATCCCACCGGGCACCTCGGCGACGAGTTGATCGACGATCACTCGCAGCGTTGTCATGCTTCTCCCAAAACTCCCTGATCCCCAAAAACTCCCTGACGAGCCGCATCCGCCAGCGCTTCATGCCAGTCGCGCATCGGGCGCAGGCCCACGGTGTTCCACGCCTCGTGACCGAGCATGGAAAGCGACGGTCGCGGGGCCGGCCGAACGAAGTTCGAACTGTCGGTCGGTGTGACCCTATCAGGGTCCAATCCCGCGACGCTGAAGACCGCTCGTGCGAAATCGAACCACGTCGCCTCGCCGGAGTTCGTGCCGTGGTAAACACCCGCGGGAGCGTCAGAGTCAACCAGCAGGACGATCTGCCTTGCGAGATCCGCCGTCCAGGTGGGCTGCCCTCGCTGGTCGTCGACGACGCTCACGGTGTCGTGCGACGCCGCCAGCGTGAGCATGGTCCTGGCGAAGTTCGGGCCGTGTGCGCCGTAGAGCCACGCCCCACGGACGATGAACGTGCCATCCGGATGCTCCGCGAGAGCGAATCGCTCGCCGTCGGCCTTGGTGCGCCCATATGCGGAGATGGGGTCGAGTGGCTCGTCCTCGGCGTACGGGGCCGTCGCTCTGCCGTTGAAGACGTAGTCCGTCGAGACCTGGACGAGGCGCGCACCGTTCTCAGCCGCAGCGATGGCGAGGTTCCGCGGTCCGACCGCGTTGACGGCGTGGGCGGCATCCTCGTTGGATTCGGCGTCGTCGACCTTGGTGTATGCGGCCGCGTTGATGATGACGTCTTTGCCGGCGGCACCTTCGCGCACAGCCGCCAGATCGGTGACATCCAGCTCCATGCGGCCGAGGGCCGTCACGTCGCGGTCGGCGAGGGCGACTTGCAGGTCGTGTCCGAGCATTCCGGATGCGCCGGTGATCAGATATTTCATGGAATCCTGCCTGGAATGATCTCGGAGTACGTGCGCCTCTAATGTAGCCCGGCGCATTGCCCCGCACCCGCGCCACCGCGCTGCCAGGGAACCGTTGACACGGTTCAAGATGAGAAGGTTCTCATCTGGAATTAGCGCCCGTTCTGGGGCGCACAGATAATAGGTCAGTGGCCGGCTCACGGGAAGCTCGACGGCGCAGCGCATCGACGACGTCGAATCCGCGCAGCGCGCCGAAGAGTTCGAGACGGCGGATGCTGTCGGTGCGGACGCGGATTCTCGTGTCGATCCTCATCGTCACCGCCCTGGGACTGATCGCGTCCGGCGGCATCACCTACTTCGTGCAGCGCGAGCGGGTGCTCGCCGCTGTCGACGAAAACCTGTTGCGAACGGTCCCCGACCTGAAGTCGATCGCGGCGAACGGATCTTCCGGCACGCCACCCGCGACGGTCGATGCGCTCCTCCGCGCTGCAATGCAACAGGTGGTTCCGGACGCACATGAGAGCGTGCTCGGAATCATCGACGGCAAGGCGGCGCTCGTGCCGGCAGCGACCCTTCCGTTTCGCATCGATTCTGACCCGGCCCTCGTGCGGCGCCTCGTCGCCGAGGGGAGTGGGACGAACGTCGTGATGGGAACGGCCGTTCGACCGATCGGGACGATCCGGTACATCATCATCCCGGTCTCGGTGGGCGGCGACACGAACAAGGGCCTCTACGTTGCGGCTTACGACCTCGGTGGCGAACTCGGCGCCGTTGTCGAGTCGTTCCAGAGCTACGTCGTGGTCGCCCTGATCGCGCTCGTACTCGTCGGACTGGTCGGCTGGTTTGTTTCGGGCAGGCTTCTGCGCCCGATCCGCCTGTTGCGGGAGGCCGCCGCACGGAACTCGATCACCGACCTGTCCGAGCGGATTCCCGTCGTTGGACGGGACGACATCTCCGACCTGACGTCGACGATCAATCAGATGTTCGATCGCCTGGAGGAGTCATCCATGAGCCAGCGCCGCCTTCTCGATGATGTCGGCCACGAGCTCAAGACGCCCATCACGATCGTGCGTGGTCACCTGGAGCTCCTCGATGCGGGCCGGCGAGACGATGTCGAAGCGACCAGGGCGCTCGCCATCGACGAACTGGACCGGATGAGCGACCTCGTCTCGGAGATCTCGCTCCTGGCCGATTCCAGGGCGGCCGACTTCGTGACGCTCGCCGAGACCGACCTCGGCCTGCTTACAGAGTCTGTGCTCGCAAAGGCTTCCGCGCTCGCGCCGGAGCGTGAATGGATGGTCGACCGTGCAGCGTCGGGAACGGTGCCGCTTGACTCCCGGAGGATCACGCAGGCGTGGCTGCAGCTTGCCGAGAACGCCGTCAAGTACTCGGCGCCCGGTCTGCCGATCGCTATCGGCAGCGACCTGTCACCCGCGCGAACCGGGGACATTCTGCAGATCTGGGTGCAGGATGGCGGTCCCGGCATCGCGGCGGAGGATCAGGCCAGGGTCTTCGAGAGGTTCGGCCGACTCGAGTCGAGTCGTCGTGCGGACGGGTCGGGACTCGGCCTCTCCATCGTGACCGCGATTGCGCAGGCGCACGGCGGGGATGTCGACCTCGTGAGCACACCGGGAAGCGGGTCCACCTTCACGATCCGGATTCCACTTGGACGTTTGGAGAGTCAGGCGGCCGAGGCGGCCGGGCGAGAGGAAGAGGGCACGTGAGAATCCTGGTTGCCGAAGACGAGCAGCGGATTTCCGCCTTTGTCGAGAAAGGACTGCGTGCGGCGGGGTTCACCGTGTCGATCGTCGCCGATGGGGTGGCTGCCCTTGACGAGGCCCGCTCTGGTCAATACGACCTGATGGTGCTTGACGTCGGCCTGCCGGCTCTCGATGGGTTTTCGCTCCTGGAGGTCCTGCGCCGTGAGGGGAACTCGATCGCCGTTATCGTCCTGACCGCTCGTGACGCCGCGCGCGATGTCGTCAGGGGCCTCGAGATCGGTGCAAACGACTACATGGTCAAGCCGTTCCGGTTCGACGAGCTGCTCGCGCGCATCCGCCTTCGGTTGAAGGATGTGCAATCCGAGAGCGTGGGTTCGCTCACCGCCCGCGATCTTGAGCTTGATCTCAAGACGCGCCGGGTCAGCGTTGCCGGGAGGCAGGTCGATCTCTCCGCCCGCGAGTTCGCGCTCGCCGAGGAATTCATGAATCATCCCGACCAGGTGCTGAGTCGCGAACAGCTGCTCAGTCGCGTCTGGGGGCTGGACTTCGATCCGGGTTCCAACGTCGTCGAGGTCTACGTGCGCTACCTGCGCGCCAAGATCGGAGCCGATCGGATCGAAACCGTGCGCGGGATGGGCTACCGCCTTAAATAGGGCCGGCCCTTAACGAGCTGGGCCGGGGAGCGCATGACCCGACATGCACTCCCCGGCCGGTATCTGCCGGCGGGGGAGCCGGCAGAGCCTGTGGATATTACTTGGTTGAAGCGCCAGCGGTCAGGCCGGCACCAACGGTCACGGCCGCGTTCGGGGCGACGGTCTGGACGGTGGACTGGGCCCAGGCCGAGATCTCCTTGCCGGTCAGGTCGCCCTTGACGGTCGAAGCCTGCTTCGACGCGATGCTCGGCGCAACCGGGGCGGCGGTGTTCGTCGACGATGCGACGCCCTGTGCGCTCGCTGCTGCATGGCCCGGAGTCGCCGCGGCCGTGGCCGTCGCCGAAGCGTCAGCCGTAGCGGTCGGGGTGGGGGTCGCCGTCGCGTCGCCGTAGAGACCCTTCGCAGCCGAGTTGGCCGTCGACAGCGCCTGCGAGCTCGCCTTGGACGCTGCCGGGCCAACGCCACTCAACTTGAGCGCCTGGCCGGGAGCGTCGGTGATACCGGTCGCAGCGTATGCGCCGCCAGCCGCGAGGGCTACACCAAGGATGCTGGCTGCTCCAGTGATGATCAGTCGGGTGGATGTCTTCATGGGGTTACGACTCTCTTTCTCGCCGACCCGAGTCTCAGGCCGGTTTCACCAGTCTGGCGATGGATGATGAGCCAACAAGGAGAGGCAGATGAGAGGTTTCTTATCGCGCGGACACCATACGGGCGGGACAATGACGTCATGACGATTCGCAGGAAGGCTGGATCCGCGCGCATCCACCGACGGGGGCGTCGTGCTGCAGTGTTTGGAGGAACGCTGATCTGTGCGATTGCCTTGACCGGATGCGTAGCCGGATCCGGCGCCATCCGAACACCGACGACAGACTTCTCGTCGGCCGGCGTCGACTGGGTGGCGCGAGGAAACTATGCGACCGACGACGAACTCGCACACGCAGCGATGACCCTGTGGGACACGAAGTCCGGGACCGGCCATATGGCCGAACACGTGCTATTCCTCGGTGACACCGGCATCGCGGGCCTTGCCGACGGGCAATGTGGACTCGTGGTCCTGGCCGGGCAAAGCAGCACTGGCGCGGTGCGAATCGGCTGGTTCGTGTCCCAGGGAAAGCCCACCACAACCAACCTCGCCTACCTCGGGGAGACAAAGCCCGCATCGGCGCGCAATGAGCAAAGCCTGCTGACCGTTGTCAACTGTCCGAATGTGGCCGAATCAACGAGTAGCCCGATCCCGTCCCCGGCGAACAGTCCTGATCCGACACCTCGGGCGGGTTCTTCGCTACGCCTGCTTGGGCTCGCAGCCCCAGGATACGAATTGCAAGCACCGGCAGGCGAAGACATCAGCGTGACGTCCAAGATGGTCCAAGGGGCAGTAATGTCACGCGAGATCGTCACCCACAACGTCAACGTGGATCTCGTCAAAGGATCAACCGGGGTGCGAACCTTTGACGTTCCGTTCACGCCACCATCCGGGCGCTAGCCCAGAGCGGCGCGCGCCTTCAGCGGCTCCCACCAGGCGCGATTGTCGCGGTACCACTGCACGACGTCGCCCAATCCCTGCTCGAACGGAACGAGCGGACGGTAGCCGAGCTCGGCCTCGATCTTCGAGATGTCCACCGAATAGCGCAAGTCGTGGCCCAGTCGGTCGGCGACGCGGTCGACGTACGACCAGTCCTTGCCGGTCGCATCCAGGAGGAGCTGCGTGAGCTCCTTGTTGGTGAGCTCCGTGCCGCCGCCGATGTTGTATATCTCGCCCGCGCTGCCGCCTACGAGAACCATGGCGATCCCGCGCGTGTGGTCGTCGACGTGCAGCCAGTCGCGGATGTTGTTTCCCTCACCATAGAGAGGTACGTGCGTGTCGTCGATCAGGTTGGTCACGAAGAGCGGGATGACCTTCTCCGGGAAGTGGTACGGCCCGTAATTGTTCGAGCAGCGTGTGATCGACAGGTTGAGCCCGTGCGTGCGGAAGTAGCTGCGAGCGAGCAGGTCGCTCCCGGCCTTGCTCGCCGAGTACGGCGAGTTCGGTTCGAGGGGGCGGTCCTCCGCCCACGAGCCCTCGGCGATCGAGCCGTAGACCTCGTCGGTCGAGACATGCACGAAGCGCTTGAGGTTATGGCGCAGCGCGGCATCCAGAAGCTTCTGCGTTCCAAGCACGTTGGTCTCGACGAAGATGGATGCGTCGCGCACCGAGCGGTCGACGTGCGATTCTGCAGCGAAATGCACGACAGCGTCGAGCGAAGGGAACAGGTCGTCGAGGAGCGCACCGTCGCGGATGTCTCCCTTGACGAAGCTGTACCGCGGCGAGTCGGCCACGGGGGCCAGGTTCTCCAGGTTGCCCGAGTATGTGAGTGCGTCGAGCACGACGACCTCGGCGCCCTCGAGGCCCGGGTATACGTCCTGCAGCGTGCGCCGAACAAAGTTGGAGCCGATGAAACCGGCGCCGCCTGTGACAAGAATCTTCATGGAGTGATGGGTGCTTTCTGTCGGGAAACCGCCCCGAGTCTACCGGGGCAAAGCCCATTGGTAGACTCCGGGAGTGCAAATCCGCGAACTGTCGATCCCTGACGCCTACGAGATCACACCGACGCAACACGGCGACGACCGGGGACTCTTTCTTGAGTGGTACCGCTTCGACCGCCTCGAGGAGACGATCGGGCACGCGCTGAACCTGCGGCAGGCCAACACGTCTGTATCAAGACGCGGATCGATTCGCGGTATCCACTTCGCCGACATTCCGCCGAGCCAGGCAAAGTACGTCACGGTCGCCCAGGGGGCCGCGCTCGACTACGTGATCGACATCCGGCTCGGGTCACCCACATTCGGCAAGTGGGACGCCGTGCTCCTCGACGACGTGGACCGCCGCGCGATCTACCTGGCGGAGGGTCTCGGCCATTGCTTTGTCGCGCTCACCGACAACGCAACCATGAGCTATCTTGTGACGGACGTCTACAATCCTGCGCGAGAGCATGGCATCAACCCGCTCGATCCGGATGTTGCGCTCGTATTCCCGCCGGAGGCTGGCGAGCTGCTGCTCTCGCCGAAGGACACGGATGCCCCCGGCCTCGTTGAAGCGCAGGCGAGCGGTTTGCTGCCCACCTGGGAGGCGGCACGGGCCTATTACGACTCACTGAACAAGAGGAACTGACCAAGATGCGCGGCATCATTCTCGCCGGCGGATCCGGCACGCGGCTGTGGCCGATCACCAAAGGCATCTCGAAGCAACTCATGCCCATCTACGACAAGCCAATGGTCTATTACCCGTTGTCGACGCTCATGATGGCTGGCATCCGCGAGATCCTCATCATCACGACGCCGGAGTACAACGAACAATTCAAGGCGCTGTTCGGTGATGGCTCA
>JAUZGC010000283.1 GCA_030840105.1 Microbacteriaceae bacterium | reverse complement strand
CGAACACTCTAACGACGGCAACTGGGGTTTTCTTGTTAATCTGACATCTGTAACGGGCCCGAAACGAGAGATATTCCCCCGGGTCAGTTCGGCCAGGTTCGCAGGTCCGAAACGAGCTCCGCGATCGCTCGTCGCACGACCTGTCGACGGATCTCCGCACGCGTCCCGGTGAGCGCGAGTTCGACCACGCGGGTCCGGTCACCGACCGAGAGCCCGAGGAAGACGGTTCCCGGCGCCCGGCCGCCCTGTGCGTCCGGGCCGGCGACGCCCGTCGTCGAAATGCCGATGTCTGCAGGGCGACCAGCCACGGCGAGCCTCGTGCGCACACCGAGCGCGAGCTGGTCGGCGACATCCGCGTGCACGGGGCCGTGCGCATCCAGCAGCGACTGGTCGACCCCGATCATGGAGTGCTTGAGCTCCGTGGCGTAGACGACAACGCCGCCCAGTACGACGGCCGACGCCCCCGCCGGGCGCGTGAGCTCTGCGACGAGCTCTCCCCCGGTCAGCGACTCGGCGACGGCGATCGTGAGTCCCTGGGCCGTCAGGCCCGCTATCAGTTGCGCGGTGCTGTCGAGAGCCACAGTGCTGTCGAGAGCCACCGGGTCGTCATCAGCCATGGCTCGCGCGATTCCGTCGCCACGCCTGCCAGAGGTATTCGAGCCCCGTGACGACGGTCAGGATGACCGCGATCGTCATGAGCACGCCGTCAAGCCAGTAGACCCAGGTTCCGAAGACGATCCAGAACGGCATGAGCGCGAACGAGATCGCGACCCCCTGCATGGTCGTCTTGAGCTTGCCTCCGTGCGAGGCGGGGATGACGCCATCGCTGATCTTCACGAACCGGAACACGGTGATGCCGATCTCGCGCACGAGGATCAGCACCGTCACCCACCACGGCAACTCGCCGAGGATCGACAGTGAGATGAGAGCTGCGCCCGTGAGCACCTTGTCGGCGATCGGATCGAGCAGCTTGCCGAGCTCCGTCACGAGATTCCTGCGTCGCGCGATCGCCCCGTCGACGCCGTCGGTCGCGATCGCCAGGATGAAGAGCACGCCGGCGGCCCAGCGAAGCCAGGTGTCTGCACCGTTGTCGGCGAGCAGCATCCACATGAATAGCGGGGCGAGCAGGATGCGCACAACCGTGATCAGGTTGGGGATGTTCCAGTTGCTCGTGGCGCGCTCTGGCGCGTTGCCTGCTGCATCCGCAGCGGAGGCGTCGGGAAACGCCATCGGTCTAGTCCCTGCCGGTCAACTGCCAGGCATCCTCGTCTGAGGGGCCATCGTTCTCAGGATAACCCTCCGTCATGCGCGCGACCGGGTCGCCATCGTACGGGTCCTCTGACACCTGTGGACCAGGCATCGTCGGACCGGCCACGGGCGGAACAGCGGATGTCGCGCGAGCGTCGCTGCCGTCATCCGCACCCCGGAGCCTCGCAAGAACCGACGGCAGCTGCTCGGCGGTGACGAGTACGTCCCGCGCCTTCGAGCCTTCGGATGGCCCGACGATCTCGCGCGATTCGAGCAGGTCCATCAGGCGCCCGGCCTTCGCGAAGCCCACGCGAAGCTTGCGCTGCAGCATCGACGTCGACCCGAACTGGGTCGAGACCACGAGCTCCGCGGCCGCGAGGAGCAGCTCGAGGTCGTCGCCGATGTCGGCGTCGATGTGCTTCCTGTCGGCCACCGCCGCGACATCCTGCCGGTATTCCGGCTGCGCCTGGCGCGTGACGTGCTCGACGACCTTCTGGATCTCGGCCTCGTTGACCCACGCGCCCTGCACGCGAATCGCCTTGGATGCGCCCATGGGCAGGAAGAGCCCGTCACCCTGGCCGATGAGCTTGTCAGCACCGGGCTGGTCGAGGATGACGCGCGAGTCCGTCACGCTCGTCACCGCAAACGCGAGGCGGCTCGGCACGTTGGCCTTGATCAGGCCCGTCACGACGTCGACGGACGGACGCTGCGTCGCGAGCACGAGGTGGATGCCTGAAGCGCGCGCGAGCTGCGTGATCCGAACGATCGAGTCTTCGACGTCTCGCGGAGCGACCATCATGAGGTCCGCGAGCTCATCAACGACCACGAGCAGGTACGGATACGGCTTGAGCTTGCGCTCGCTCCCCGCAGGAAGCACGATCTCGTTGTTGACGACCGCCTTGTTGAAGTCGTCAATGTGGCGGAACCCGAAGCTCGCCAGGTCGTCGTAGCGCATGTCCATCTCTTTGACGACCCACTGCAGCGCCTCCGCGGCCTTCTTCGGGTTCGTGATGATGGGCGTGATGAGGTGCGGGACGCCGGCGTAGATGGTGAGCTCGACGCGCTTCGGATCGATGAGCACCATGCGGACATCGGCCGGCTTCGCACGCATCAACAGGCTCGTGATCATCGAGTTGACGAAACTCGACTTGCCGGAACCGGTCGAACCGGCGACCAGGAGGTGCGGCATCTTGGCCAGGTTGGCGACGACGTAGCCGCCGCCGACATCCTTGCCGACGCCGATCGTCATCGGATGCGTGCTGTTGGTGGCCGCGGACGACCGGAGGACATCGCCAAGCGACACGATCTCACGATCGGAGTTCGGGATCTCGACGCCGATCGCGCTCTTGCCAGGGATCGGCGAGAGGATGCGCACCTCATTGCTTGCGACCGCGTATGAGAGGTTCTTGTTGAGTGCGGTCACGCGCTCGACCTTGACGCCGGGGCCGAGCTCGATCTCGTACTGCGTCACTGTCGGCCCGCGTGAGAACCCGGTCACCCTGGCGTCGACCTGGAACTCGTTGAGCACGCCCGTGATCGACTTCACCACCTCGTCGTTCGCGGCCGACCGGGTCTTGGCGGGTGTGCCGGCGGAGAGAGTGGATGCGGCGGGAAGGCGGTACGGAGCTGTCGGCACCGGCGCGACCGGGGTCGCCGCCCCCTCGTCGAACTCGGCACCGCCGTCCCCGCTGAAACCGGGGAGCACGGATTCGGAAAGCGCTGCTCCGGAAAGGACCTCCGTCGCACCGTCGCCTCGCAGTCCCGTCGGATGCTGGCCTGCCACGGCGACTTCGCCGGTAAAGCGACGGACGGCCTCCTCGGCTTGCAGAAGCTCGCTGAGCACCTCGGTGCCGTAGTGGTCTGACTCGGTATCCGGCTCGAGCGCGGTCGCGAACTCGCCCCGCTTCGACTTCTCTGGTGCGCCGAAAACGGCCGTGAGGTCATCCGCGATCACCGGGCTGTCAAAGGCCGGATCCTCTTCACGCTGGCTCTTGTTGCGGCGCCACCACGGCAGGTTTGCTTCGCCGTCGCCGTCGCCGTCGCTGTCGCCGTCGACGCCGTCGAGCTCGATCTGCTTCGTCTTCGCATCCTTGGCAGCGGTGCGCTCCTCATCGGTAGCGAGGCTCGCTCCGAAGAGGTAGGCATACAACTCGCGGAGGCGCGGGACGACCTTATTCGGCGGCGTCTTCGTGATGATGAACAGGCCGAGCACGACGAAAAGGGAGCTCACGATCGTCGCGCCGATCGGCGTGATCAGCCAGATCAGCCCGCCACCGACCACCCAACCGAGGAGCCCGCCCGCGAGCGAGAGCGGCAGCATCCCCGCTTTCGGGTCAGGCTGCCCGCCGAACACATGGCAGAGGCCGGAAATGCTGACGAGCAGGATGCCAAGTCCGATACCGATGCGTGTGTTGTCGTGCACCGAGCTCGGATGCCGGAACAACCAGACTGCGAACAGCAGCATGATCACCGGGAGCGCAAACGCGACACGGCCGAAGAGGCCGCCAAACGTCCATGCTTCGAGCGTCTGCGCAACGGGGTTCCTGACAAGGAACCATTCGACCACCGCGCCGGCGATGGCGAGCAGGAGCAGGAAGAACGGCACGCCGTCACGACGTTCTTCCTTGGCGAATGTCTCGGGGCCGAGAACCCGGAACGCTCCCCCGGCCAGGTGCGCGAGGCCGAGCCAGGCGCGCACGAGGATGCCGGGTCGCTCGGCGGCTGCCGGGTACTTCACTGTCTTCTGTGGGGTCGTCTTGCTCGCGGGCTTCCGCGCGGTCGATCCGCCGCGCGCGGAGGTTCCCCGGGCGCGCGACGTCGACTTGGTGCTCGTAGCCATGGGTTCCACGCTACTTGCGGCCGCCGTCATTGCGCGGCAAGTGCGCGGGGTGTCTCGACGAGCGATCCGCGCTTATGCCTCGATGACGAGCGGAACGATCATCGGCCGGCGGCGGTAACTCGTGTTCACCCAGCGGCCGACCGTGCGCCGCACCACCTGGCTCAGGGCGTGCGAATCGCGGACGCCGTTGTGTGCTGCTTCGGCCAGTGCCGCAGCGATCTTGGGCTTGACCGCGTCGAAGACCGCGTCGTCCTCCGCGAAGCCTTTGGCATGGATCTCCGGGCCTGTGATGATCCTGCCGCTCGCGGCCTCCACGACCACGATGATCGAGATGAAGCCCTCCTCACCGAGGATCCGGCGATCCTTGAGGTCGGCATCCGTGATCTCTCCGACACTCGAGCCGTCGACGTAGACGAAGCCGAGGTCGAGCTGGCCGACCACCCGAGCGACGCCGTCCTTGAGGTCGATGACCGTGCCGTCTTCGGCGAGGATCGTGTTCTCCTCCGGGACTCCCGTGTCCATCGCGAGACGCGCGTTCGCGACGAGATGGCGGTACTCGCCGTGCACAGGCATGACGTTCTTCGGCTTCAGGATGTTGTAGCAATAGAGCAGCTCGCCTGCGGCAGCGTGACCGGAGACGTGCACCTTGGCGTTGCCCTTGTGCACGACGTTCGCGCCCAGCTTGGTCAGTCCGTCGATCACGCGGTAGACGGCGTTCTCGTTGCCGGGGATGAGGCTGGATGCGAGGATCACGGTGTCACCGTGGCCCACCTCGATCTGGTGGTCGAGATTCGCCATGCGGGCGAGCACCGCCATCGGCTCCCCCTGCGAGCCGGTCGACATGTAGACGATCTTGTCATCCGGCAGGTCGGTCGCTTTCTTGTAGTCGATCAGGACACCCTCGGGCACCTTCAGGTAGCCCAGTTCTGCCGCGATGCCCATGTTGCGCACCATCGAGCGGCCGAGCAGCGCAACGCGACGACCATTGGCCGCGGCCGCATCGAGCACCTGCTGCACGCGGTGCACGTGGCTCGAGAAGCTGGCCACGATGACACGGCGTGGGGCGCGGGCGATGACGTTGTCGAGCACGGGCCCGATGGAGCGCTCGAGGGGCGTGAAGCCGGGGACATCCGCGTTGGTCGAGTCGGACAGGAAGAGATCCACGCCCGCCTCGCCGAGCCTCGCGAAGGCGCGCAGGTCGGTGATGCGGTTGTCCAGCGGGAGCTGGTCCATCTTGAAGTCGCCCGTGTGCAGGACGACTCCTGCCGATGTCTTGATCGCGACCGCGAGAGCATCCGGAATCGAGTGGTTGACCGCAACGAACTCGAGGTTGAACGGGCCGAGCTGCTCGTGCTGCCCCTCGGTGACCGTGAGGCTGTACGGCTTGATGCGGTGTTCCTTGAGCTTCGCCTCGACCAGCGCGAGCGTCAGGCCCGATCCAATCAGCGGGATGTCCGCGCGCAGCCTGAGGAGGTACGGCACGGCGCCGATGTGGTCCTCGTGACCGTGGGTGAGCACGACACCGACGACGTCGTCGAGGCGGTTACGCACCGGCGTGAAGTCGGGCAGGATCAGGTCGACACCGGGCTGGTTCTCCTCGGGGAAGAGCACGCCACAGTCGACGATGAGGATCTTGCCGTCGATTTCGAAGACCGTCATGTTCCGGCCGATTTCGCCGAGTCCGCCCGTCGGGATGATCCGCAGCGTGCCCGGTTCGAGCGGCGCGGGGTCAGAGACGAGGTTGGGCATGGGCCCTCCTATGCAATTGTGCGGCGCTGTTCAGCGCCTGCTTTCGCGGGCCGGTCTGTACCGGCCCTATCGTGTTGTTCCGGCCACCTTGGGCAGTGCACCGCCGGCCGCGGCATTGCGGTCGGGGCGGAAGTTGCTGAAATCAACGCCGGGGATGTCGGAGACCAGGGCGATTTCGTCCTCGATCTGGGCGGCTTCCCACTCCTCCGGCCCGACCAGGGGTAGCCGCACCCGCGGGCTCCCGATCCGGCCGAGGCCATGCAGGATGTACTTGGCGGCGACCGTCCCTGGCACGTGTGTCATGACCGCACGGACGAGCGGCTCGAGCTTCTTGTGCGCTGCCGTCGCGGTGGCCAGGTCGCCGGCGTTGACCGCGTCGACCATCTGGCGGTACGGAGTCGGCGCGACGTTGGCCGTGACACCGATGAGCCCGGTTGCACCGATCGCGAGGTGCGGGAGCACGTTCGCGTCGTCGCCGGAGAAGTAGAGCAGGTCGGTCTGGTTGAGAACGCGGCTGACCTCGCTGAAGTTGCCCTTGGCATCCTTGATCGCACGGATGTTCGGGTGCTTGGCCGCGCGCAGGATCGTCTCGTACGTGATCGGGATGCCTGTGCGCCCCGGGATGTCGTAGAGGATGACGGGCAGGTCGGTGGCATCGGCGATCATGCGGAAGTGCGTGAGGACGCCGGCCTGCGTCGGCTTGTTGTAGTACGGCGTCACGATCATGTTGCCGTCGGCGCCGGCCTTCTCGCTCTGGCGCGCGAGCTGCATGGCGTGTGCGGTCTCGTTCGACCCGCCCCCCGTGATGATCTTGGCGCGCCCGGCCGCGACATCCTTGCCCACCTCGACGAGACGGATCTTCTCCGCGTCCGTCAGCGTGGAGGTCTCCCCCGTGGTGCCGGTGACCACGATGCCGTCGGCGCCGGCCTCGATCACGTCGTTGATGTGCTTCTCAACGCCCGCCAAGTCGACCTCTCCATCGGCGGTGAACGGGGTGACCAGGGCGACCAGCACCTGGCCGAATGGGTTCGTAGAA
>JAUZGC010000202.1 GCA_030840105.1 Microbacteriaceae bacterium | reverse complement strand
TCCACTACGGGTCTGGTCGCCCCACTTCATGCGGCGGCACAACCTGCAGCTCTACATCGGCGCGGTCATCCTCGCGCTGATCATCATCGCGGTGGCGTGCGCGCCACTGTTGACCCGCTTCGACCCGACCACCACGAACCCATCGGCGGCGCTGCAGCTTCCATCTGCCCAACATCTTTTCGGCACAGACAACTTAGGGCGCGATATCTGGTCGCGGCTGCTCTACGGCGGGCGCGCCGACCTCTCGATTGCCGCCGCCGCGGTGATCGTGCCGTTCCTCGTGGGCGTGTTGCTCGGCACCATTTGCGGATATTTGGGCGGATGGTTCGACGCACTCATCATGCGTATCGCCGACATTGTGGTGGCGTTTCCGTTTTACGTTCTCGTGATCACCCTCGTGTTCGTACTCGGGAGCGGACCGAGCAGCATCTTCATCGCCATCAGCCTGGTCAGCTGGGTTGCCTACGCACGCATCGTGCGCGGCGAGACGATGGTGCTGCGCACCAAGGAGTTCATCGAGGCGGGCACGGTGAGCGGCATCGGCACGCGCCGCATAGTGATGCGACACATCGTGCCGAACGTGATCACTCAGGCCGTCGTGTACTCCATGAGTGACATTGTGATGAACATCGGCGTGATCGTGACGCTCAGCTACTTCGGCCTCGGCATTGTGCCGCCCACACCGGACTGGGGCGGGATGATGTCGGACGGCCAGCAGTTCCTGGCTGGCGGCTACTACGCACTCACCCTCGTGCCCGCCGCGGCCGTCGTGCTCACGAGCTTCGCGCTCTCCCTCTTCGGCGACGGCCTCGCCCACATCCTCCGCATCAGCAAGTGACCGCGCATCAGCATGAAAGCGAGAAACCGATGAGTACTCCACTTCTCAGTGTTGAAGATCTCACCGTCTCCGTGGAGGTCGGCGGCAAACGGCTGACTGCGCTCGACGGCATCTCGTTCTCCCTTCAGGAGGGCGAAGCCCGCGGTCTGGTCGGAGAGTCCGGCTCGGGGAAGAGCCTCACCCTCCGGGCTATTATGGGGCTTCTGCCTGCCGGCGCACGCGTCGACAGTGGCGCCATCTTCTTCGAAGGGCGGGACCTGCTCGCCGACGGCGCCGACTACCAGCGGCAGGTGCGCGGCACTGGCATCACCATGATTTTCCAGGAGCCGGGCGTGGCACTGAATCCGGTGATGCGCGTCGGCGAGCAGATCTACGATTCCTTGATGCAGCACCGGAACCTGTCGAAGAAGGAGGCGCGCGAGTATGCGATCCACCTGATGGAGTTAGTGGGTATCCGGGATGCGGCGACGCGCCTGAACGCTTACCCCTTCCAGTTGTCCGGGGGTCTCCGGCAGCGTGTGATGATCGCCGCCGGCGTAGCCTGCAGCCCCAAGCTGATTCTCTGCGACGAACCAACCACGGCGTTGGATGTCACGGTGCAGGCTCAGATCCTGGGCCTCTTCGCAAACTTGCGCGACGAATTGGACGCGGGCTTGCTCTACGTGACGCACGACCTCGCTGTGGTGGCGCAAATGTGTGACTCGCTCACAGTGCTCTATTCGGGCAAGGTGATGGAAAGCGCAGGGAGCATGCGGTCGGTGTTCGCCACCCCGCGGCATCCATACACAGAGGCGCTGCTGGACGCGACGCCTCGCATCGAGGGACCCGTCGGTCGGCTGCGCGCCATCCCCGGTATGGCGCCGTCGGTGGTCGATCGACCGGAAGGATGCCCGTTCAGCCCGCGTTGCGCTTACGCCACACACGACTGTCGCGTCGGCGACATCCCCCAGCTCAACGTCGGCGCGGAGTGGACAGCAGCATGCCTCCACCCGGTCAGCCAGATGTCACTCGAACCCAAGGCGGCGAACGCATGACCGAGGCACTACTCACCGCCGAAGATATGGTCGTGCGGTTCCACACCGGGCACGGCAAGAGTGCCTCGACGATCACGGCGCTGAATAAGGTCTCGCTCGAGGTCGCACGGGGCGAGGTGCTCGGTCTCGTCGGGGAGTCCGGTTCGGGCAAATCGACTATGGCACGGGTCATCTCCGGGCTTCAGTCGTACACGGAGGGTTCTCTGCGGTTCGCGGGGCAGCCACTTGATCTCAAGCGCAACAAGAAAGACCGGCGGGCCATCCAGATGGTTTTCCAAGATCCATACGCCTCCCTCGACCCGCGGATGACCGTGCGCCAGACAATTAGCGAAGTGCTGCGGGTGCACGCGATCGTTCCGCCAGGCGAAGTTGGGAAGCGCTGCGAGGAACTCATGGACCTCGTGCAGCTGCCAACCCGCATCCTCGACTCCCGGCCGGGAGGGATGTCCGGCGGGCAGCGGCAGCGCATCGCCATCGCGCGAGCACTAGCCGTGAACCCGGAGCTCTTGGTGGCCGATGAAGCCGTTTCGGCACTCGACGTGTCGGTGCAGGCCGGTGTCGTGAACCTGCTCTCCGACCTGCGCGCGGAACTCGGGCTCTCGATCCTTTTCATCGCGCACGACCTCGCCGTGGTGCGTACGCTCTGCGACCGTGTCGCGGTGATTTACCACGGCGACATTGTGGAGCAGCGCAACTGCCTGGACCTGTTCGACGACCCGCACGATGACTACACGAAGCGTCTTCTCGGTGCCGTTCCGCGTCTGGACGGCCCACGCGCCTCATCTCTCGGGCAGGGCTCCCTGCGCGGCCGCTGAGTCAAAAGCCTCCTTGGGCTGGACGTTGGCGGTCCCCTCCTCAGACGTGTGCGTCGAGCCGTTGGGACTCCGAGGCGAGGATGAATTCCTCATCCACTGTGCTCCCGAGGCCAGGTAGCGTCGGAACCGCCACCATCCCCGCGCGTGCAACGACCGGCGGGTCGATGAGGTCGCGGGCGTAGTACTTGTCGGAGGCGGAGACATCCGACGGCATCGTGAAACCGGGCAGACTCGAGATGGCAACGTTCGCCAGCCTCCCGATGCCGAACTCGTGCATGCCCCCGCACCATACCGGCACGTTATTGCGGAGGGCGAGGTCGTGCACGGCCAGGGCGTTCGTGAGGCCGCCGAGACGCGAGACTTTGATATTGATGATGCGGCCTGCACCCAGGGCGAGCATGGTGGCGACGTCATCGAGCGTCTCAATGGACTCATCCAGGCAGATCGGGGTCTCGATGCGTGACTGCAACAGCGCGTGCGTTGCGAAGTCCCGCACGCCGAACGGTTGTTCGATCATCGACAAGCCCAAGCCGTCGAGGGCTGCGACGGTGTCGATGTCGTCCGGTCCGTAGATGGCGTTGGCGTCGACGTGCAACTGGATGCCCGGGAACGCCTCGCGCACCCGGCGTGCCGGTTCGAGATCCCAGCCCGGCGCGATCTTGAGTTTGACGCGCTCGTAGCCGGCGTCCACCTGTACCGCCACCTGGTCGAGCAGCGAGCCAATGGACGGCTCGATCCCGAGCGATACCCCGGCACTGACCTCCGTGCGTTCACCCCCGAGCGCCGCTGACAGCGAGTGACCCTGCGCGGCCGCCCACAGAGACCATGCAGCCATGTCGAATCCGGCGCGCGCGAAGTAGTTGCCCCGCACCCGGTTCCACAGCCGGGCGGTCTCCGACGGGTGCGTCCAGCTGGAGCCCACAATGGCCGGCACTAAGTAGCGGTCGCCGATCGACCACGCCGTCCCTGTGCTCTCGGCCGCGAAGAACGGGTCGCTGCCGGTGGCGATCTCCCCCCATCCGACCGACCCGTCCTCCGAGGTTAATTTCACGAGAATGTGGTCAATGCTGCTCTTGCGGTGGGAACTGGTCTGGAACTCGTGGACAAGCGGCAGCGCGACGCGGTGCATCGACACATTCGTGATTCGCAGAGCCATAGGTCTCCCGCCTAGTCGTCGAGGTAGATGCCGAGTTCGCGTGTGATCCGGTCCTGCTCCGACAGGCGCCGCCTCGCGCCCTTCGAACTCGCCGTCGCGAGGGTGGCGATGATGTGACTCACGGCCGCTACCGCGGTGGGCGAGTCTGCGTACGAGGCGCTCTCAGTCGAGACGACGACCGATACGGCGGCGATGTCCGCGACCGGTGAGTCGGCGTCGTCGGTGATCGCAAGGACAGTTCCGCCCGCCTTCACGAACTGCCGGCACAGCTCGACAGTGTCGCGCCGGTAGCGGCGCATCGAGAACGCGATCAGGACGTCTGTGGCGCGTACCTCGCTCAGGATGTCGACCGCGCGAACGACCGCGTCGTCGAGGAGGGTCACCAGGGACAGACCAGCGGAGAGGTCGCTGGCCAGAAGGGTCGCATAGGCGAGAGACTTTCCTCTGCCGGTGATGAATCGCCGACGCGCCGCCACGATGGCGGAGGCAACCGCGACAGCGGAGCCGTCGTCCACCACCCGGCTGAGCGCCTCGTCCAGGCTTTGGCGCTCACGGGCTGCGAGCCGCTCCTGAAGCACCACGGATGAACCTCGCTGTGAGAGCCTCGCACCGTACCGCTCCTCGGGTGAGTGGAGGCGGCGATCTGCCTCATGACGATCCCCCGAAGTCGCATCTGGAAGTTTCATTCCTGCACCTCTCGGGGTGTCTGAGCGAAGCGGTATACGGCCGACAACTCGTCGAGCCTCACGCATGATACAGCCACGAAACCGCGGCCGAACAGGAATGTCATGTTCTCGGCAAGGTGGGCGCGCGCCTCGGCAAGACGGCCCTCGGCTGATGTGCTGTGTGAGGCCACAATCGCGGGGATGAATACCCACGCGCTGCCATCATCAGTCACTGTCATTTCGCCCCATCGACTGGCAGCATCAGTCACCTCGGCGGGCAACGGGATTTTCTCCCTGCAGCCGACCCAACGGTCAGCCAACTTCCACTCGACAACCATCCTGTTGCTGGGCATGCTGCCGTCGGCGTCGCGCGAATCATAGAAGTCGTCGAAGAACCAGCGTCCTGTGGCACCGAGCACATCGAGGTTGAAGTGCGCGTTGCGGGCAAGGAGCGGGTCGAAGGCCCAGCGCATGCGGGAGACACTGGAGCGGAGTGCAATCTGCTTCTGCTCCTGCTTCATGATGCGCCCAAGCCCGCGATGCTGGTGGTCCGGCGCGACGACGACGGCCTGCGAGTAGTGGAACTGCTCGTTTCCGGCCACGCCAGGGAAACCGTATGCGAATGCAACGAGCCGACCCGCCTCTGTGCGTGCTCCGATTACAGAGCCGCCAAATCGGCGAAGCGAGCTCATCAGGCGGGGATTCAAGCTGAACGCCTCGTCCTGGAGGCCGAAAACGACCCGGTAGAGCTCGCCTGCCTCGAGGAAGTCGGCGGCCGTGTCGAGCTCATGGATCGTGACGCGTCGTTGGGGGTCGATGGCCATCGGCCTTGTCTCCCTACTCGAATTGGACAACTCAAGCTTATATGCTGATACGGTTCGTATCTCTAGTGTTACTTCGGGAAATCTAGGCACTATTCGACATTTGGTGGCGCACATATGGTACCTAAGTTGGACGCGGATGACGCCGAACACTCGGCAGGGAGTGCGATCGAGCAGCGCCGCGCCCAGATTCTCGAGCGATTCAAAAAGCTCGTCATCCTGGAGACGCCGACGTCGGACGCCGAGGCAATCGACGCACTCGTCGTGATCCTCGCAGAGCGGTACGTTGAACTCGGCGGCAAGGTGCGGCTTATCAGTGTTGAGGGCGGTAGTCACCTGGTAGCCGACTTCGCGGGGGCCGGGCAGCTCGCATCCGAACCTCCGGTGCTGCTGGTCGGCCATTCCGACACTGTGTGGCCACGCGGCACCCTCGACGAGATGCCGTGGCGCGTCGACGAAGGCACTGTCACGGGGCCCGGCAACTTTGATATGAAATCGGGTCTCGTCATTATCGAGACGGTGCTGGATGTGCTGCGCGAAACAAGTGGCGACTACCGTCCGGTGCGAGTCGCGATTGCGTGCGACGAGGAGATCGGTTCGCCGACGTTCGAGGCGACGTTCCGTGACGCGCTCGCGGGCGTGGGCTGTGTTCTCGGATTCGAGTCCCCGCATCCGGATGGCGCGTTGAAGACCGGACGCTACGGGAGCACGCGCTTTGAGCTGCATGTTGACGGCCGTGCCGCGCATGCGGCACTCGACCCGGGCGAAGGCGTCTCCGCGATCGACGAGCTCGTGGATCAGCTGATCGCCGTGCGCGCGATCGTGGACGAGGCGAACGCATCGGAGGCCGAACCGCTTGTTCTCCTCAATGTCGGGGCCATCGACGGCGGTGCGCGAGCGAACGTCGTGCCAGACCATGCCCACGCCTTGATCGGTCTCCGTTTCGCCACCCCGGAAGCCGAGGCGCAAGTGCTCGGGCGCTTGGAACGCCTTGAACCGGTTCGGCCGCGTGCTGTCCTCCGGCCTCAAGTGGCATCTCGCCGCCCGGCGTGGGCTGCGGGCGACGCGACGCAGCTGCTCCTCGGACGAGTACAAGCCATCGCCGCTGGACTGGGGGTGGAGATCACCGGTCGGGTGGCGCGAGGCGCCGCCGACACGAACCTGGCCGGGGCGCTCGGTATCCCGACCCTCGACGGTTTCGGCCCCACCGGGGGAGGAGCGCATGCGCGGAGCGAGAACTCGGATGTCGAATCGCTGTATGAGCGGATCGCGCTGCTGTGCGCCTTCCTCCGCGCCCCCCACTGGTCGCCTCCGACACCCGGACGCTGAAGCGATCAGACGATAACGAATTGACCCATGACGCAATTGACCGATGATGACTGAGACAGCAAAGGACCGCGAGTGACTTCGAAAACATGGCTGAACGAGATGCAGCAGCCGGTGGCCAAGATTTTTTCCGATCGCGTGGCGAGCGGAGCGACGCCGGGGAGCGTGTATGCGGTCTTTGACTCAGACGGCATCGTCTTCGGGGAGGGTTTCGGTGTCGCCACTTCGGCGGCCGCGGGAGAGGGCGCCCCGCCGACGTTGGACACGGCGTTCCGCATCGCATCCTGCACCAAGAGTTTCACCGCGGCGGCCCTGCTCATCCTCAGAGATCGCGGCCTGGTCTCCCTCGACGACCCGATCGACAGTCACCTCACGGTCGGTCCGTTTCTCCTGGACGGCATACCAATGGATGCACCCACCGTCGGCATGCTCCTGAGCATGTCTGGCGGCCTGCCCACCGACGATCCGTGGGCAGATCGCCTCGAGCCGATGACGGCCGGAGCATTCGACGCGATGGCCCGGGACGGATTCCGGCTCATCACCATTCCGGGGACGGCGTACGAATATTCAAACCTTGGGTTCGCACTGATCGGGCGGCTTATCGAGAAACTGACAGGCCGTTCATATGTGGAGGTCGTGAACGCGGAATTGCTTGCTCCGCTTGGGTTGAGCGGCATCGGCTATGACACCGGCGTCGAGGGCACAGATGGCATCGCCACCGGGTTCGTGCGCCGCGACGGGGAGTGGCTTGCCATGCCGGAGCCGGGCCCAGGCGCGTTCTCGCCGATTGGTGGACTTTACGCCTCCGCACGCGGGCTCGCGGCCTGGGCGTCCTGGCTGAGCGACGGGTTCACCGTATCGCCTGACCCATCACCGGTACTCGGCCGACCCACGCGGCGCGAAATGCAGCAGGCGTGTCGCACGATCGCCATCGACGCGGGCGAGTCATTTCTGGGCCGCGGGTACGGGTACGGCCTCGTTGCCGAACTGGATGCTCAACGCCGCAGAGTCGTCTCCCATTCCGGCGGCTACCCCGGGTTCGGTTCCCACATGCGCTGGAACCCGGAATCCGGTATCGGCATCATCGCCTTCGAGAACGCGCGGTACAGCCCCATGTACCAGCTCGCGACCACCGCGTTGGAGCTCATCCTTGATGCCCGGCCGGTGCCAGCCGAGGTGACTCTGTGGCCGGAGACCGCCGCGGCACGCGAGGCTGTGGAGCAGCTGCTGGTGACGTGGGACGACACGCTTGCCGCATCGTTTTCCGCTCCAAACGTCCACATGGACGAGCCCTTCCCCCTGCGCCGGCAGCGACTCGAAGCTCTCGTCGGGCAAGCGGGTATCAGCGTCGGTTCGCTCCGACCGCTGGCCGAGTCCGATCCGACCAGCGAGTCGGGCGCGCACATCGCATGGACTGTCGCTGGCGAAGCTGGCGCAGTACGACTCGAGCTCCGGATGACACCGGAAGCGCGGCCGCTCGTGGAGACGCTCAACGTGAGCGCTACCTAACCCGCACCCAGCCATGTCAGCCGACGGTAGTAACCGGCCGGCACAACGAGCGTCTAATCGGCAGGCAGGACCACGCGCACGTTCGGCGCGGCGCTGAGCGACGCGTCGCCGAGCGCGGTGCGCCGCGGCGAGATGTCCCACGGCGCTGCACTCCGCGGTACGTCCGAGCTCACGGCGGTGACGACGAACTCCTGCACCTTCGGCGGGTCCAGCTCGTTCAGGTGGATCATGCAGATCAACTCGCCGCGCTCACCGGGGATCGACCAGGTGACGTCGGCGGCGGTCGCCGCGGACACCACCTCGCTGAGCGGGCGCGCGTCGCCTAGCGGTCCGATGCGTGCGACCAATTCGGCCACGTCGGCGCGACGATCGACGATCGCCTGATCGAAGTCGACGTTGTTGGCGAACAACTCGTCCGCTTTCTTGTCGGTCCACTCGCGGATGAGCGACTCGGCCAGCTGGCGCGAAGCAACCGTCTCCGGCCACAGCACGATCGTCTCCGACGGCACGTGATTGGCATGCAGCAACTGTGAGATCGCCTGCTGCGACAGGCCGATCGGGTCGCCTCGATGACTGTTCGTCAAAACGACCAGGCCATGCCCGGAGTCAGGGTGCCAGGTCATGTGCAGCTTGTAGCCGGGCAGGCCGCCCGAATGGGAGACAATGACGCCGTTGTACAGGTCGTGGTCTACCAGGAGGCCGAGCGCGTAACCGCCGACGCTCTGCCGCCACGCGCCATCCGCCTGCAAGGCAATGGAGGGCGGTGTGATGCTCTCAACTCGCTGCATCTCGCGGCGTGATGCGCGACTCAGCACATCCACTCCCATTGACTTGCCAGGCCGGAATGCCTCGCCTAACCAGGTGACCCAAATACTCAGATCGCGCACCGTACTCACGATGCCTCCGGCTGCGGCGAATGCGCCCGACTCGGCGATCGGGAACGGTACCCACTGGCCGTCACGGTCGAGCGAGTATCCCGCAGCGCGAACCGCATCCGGATAGCTGGACGGGCTCCACGACGTTGACGTCATGCCCAGGGGGGTGAGCAGCTCGGTCGCCACGAACTCCTCGATCGTCCTGCCGGTGACCCGCTCCAGCACAGTGCCGGTGAGCGTGAATCCCAGGTTCGAGTATTCGAACACGGTTCCGGGTGTGTGGCTGTACTTGAGCCCGGCGGCGACGAGTGAGAGTAGCTCTTCATCGGTCATCCCGATCTGAGGGTCGACCCACGAGTTGTCTTCGGTGAGGCCGCCAGACATGCTGAGCAGCATGCGCACCGTGGGTGGGTCCACTGGGCCTTCTGGTGCGCCGCTCGCCCGGAACTCGGGGATGTACTTCGTCACCGGGTCGTCCAGTGACAAAAGACCACGGTCGCGGCAGATGAGCACCGACGCAGCAGTGAAGCTCTTCGACATGGAGGCGATCGGAAAAGGAGTGTCGGCATCCGGAACCGCGCCCACCTCGTTGGCCCGCCCGAACCCAGCGGAATGTATGAGACCCTCCGCCGTCACGATGCCATACGCAAGCCCGGGCGCTTGACCCGACGACACATAGGCGCCGAAGGTGGCGTCCAATTCTGCACGTACGGGCACGGTGTTGCTCTCGGTCGACATCTGTGGGTGGTCCTCTCGCGCGGTTGGGAGATCAATGATGCGGAACCTAACATATCCGAGCATGTGACATAACACATGTAAATAGGGCTCAAAAACTCGGATTATGTCGCAGATACGTCACGCAAAGTCTGTCGGTATTTGAGCGGTGTGGCGGCGCGCCAGGAATCGAGAGACGCCCGCTTAGGACGTGCCTCCGGCAGGACCGCGTAAAATTGGGCGGAACAGGCCACTTCCCGGAATCGGGACCGCATGAGACCAGTCGGTAGCACGTCACTCCACTCACGCAGGCGCGCGACCCAACCGCGCAGGCGCGCGACCGCGCGGGCTGTGCTGGCTGCAGGCATCCTCGCGATATTGACCGGATGCTCGTTGGTGCCGCTGAACGGCGCGGACGATCTCGTCCAGATCGGCACCGTGAGGCTGCTCAGCATTCCGCCGCCCGGTGGAATCGTCGTCGCGAAAGGTGTGGATCGGGGCACCATTGCGCTCGAGTCCGCGCGCGATCCTGGGCTGGCGAGGGTCTTCGCTGCGCGCTTGACGACGGATGCGCTCGCCGCGTACTACCAGGTCACCTACCCGCAGTACCACCTTCACCGGGACCCTGGCGCCACCCCGACGAGTATTTCGCTGGTGGGCAGGAGCTCGCCCGCGTGGATTGTCATCGGCATCGACATCCGGTCAGGAATGCCGCACCTCATCCCGCATTACGGCCTTACGCCGCCCTCGTCGCTTACCGGTTTCGGTACCTTCGTGACCGTCAACGTCACGGGCAAGTCGCGCTGAGCCGTTAAAGTCCGCAAAGAAGCGTTGCGACATCCAAAACACTGGAAAATGGTTGTAGTCGAATGGATGCAGATCCGCGACTGCAACGAAAGGCCGTTATGCCCCCGCACTCTTCCGGATCATCCGCTGGAACCCCGTCTGACACTCTC
>JAUZGC010000222.1 GCA_030840105.1 Microbacteriaceae bacterium | reverse complement strand
CCGGGGCAGCGTAATGACGATGGCCATGACGGATGTTCGCGCGGCGACCGGTGTACCTATGACCCTGCATCTCGTGGATCTCGTGCTCGTCGGCGGAAAGATCTGGACCGGCACAGAGGACGACGCGTCGTCGCCGAACCAGGTTTCTGCGATCGCCATCCGTGACGGGAGGGTGGTCGCGGCCGGTACGGACGATGAGCTCGCACCGCTCGCAGCACAGGCGGGACGGGTAGTCGACCTCGCCGGCCGGAGGGTGCTGCCCGGCCTCATCGACTCGCACATTCACGCGGTACGGGCGGGCGCGAGTTGGGACCTGTCGCTGCACTGGGAGGACGTGCGGTCGCTGGCGGAGGGCCTGCGGCAGATCGGAGCACGCGCCTCGGCCCTCGAACCTGGGCAGTGGATCTCCGTTGTCGGTGGCTGGCACTCCCGCCAACTCGAGGAAGGCCGGATGCCGACGCGCGCGGAACTGGACGCGGTCGCCCCGGAGAACCCGGTCTTCATCCAGGAGTTGTATGACCACGGTGTGGTCAACTCGGCAGGGCTTGCGGCGTGTGGATGGGATGACTCGTCGGCCGATCCGGCCGGTGGAAAGCTGCTGCGGGATGCTGCCGGCCAGGTCACCGGCCAGCTCATCGGCATGGGGGCGTTTGCGGTGCCGCTCGCCCTGGCGCTCGCTGCGACTCCGGAGCAGTCGTACTCGGGCACCCGCGCGATGTTCCGCGAGTTCGCCGCTCACGGGCTCACTGGCGTTGCCGACGGGGGTGGTCTCAAGATGACGCCGCACGACTACCACCAGCTCTTCAAGCTCTGGAGCGATGATGCACTCGCCGTGAGGGTGCGGCTGTTCATCTCGGCCTGGACGAGGGGCGGCGAGGTCGGCGACGTTGCGGCCCTGACGGAATTCCTGCATCCTGGGTTCGGCGACCGCCGGCTGCGCGTCGTGGGCCTCGGCGAGATTCCGCATCTGTCGTGTCACGACATGGAGGGACTGGATCCGTTCGTCCTTGAGCAGATCGCCTATGACGAACTGGTCGAGATCGTCAGAATGTGCGCGCAGGCGGGCTGGCCGATGTCGGTGCACGCCGTCCTCGAGGACTCGTTGAGCCGAGTGCTGGATGCGTGGGAACAGGTCGAGCGTGAGACCGGCGGTGTCGCCGGAAGGCGCTTCTCCATCGTCCACGCCGACCAGGCGAGCGAGGAGAGCATCAAGCGGATCGCGGCGTTGGGTGCTGGAGTGCTCGTGCAGAACCGCTTCATGCTCAAATCGACCGATTATCGCGAGGGCTGGGGCGCGGAGGCGGTTCGCACCGCACCACCGATCGGAGTCATGCGGGCGCACGGGGTCACGATCGGCGGAGGAACGGATGCAACCCGCGCCAACTGGTTCTCGCCGTGGGCGTCGATCTGGTGGCTCGTTACCGGGCAGTCCATCGATGGCGCTCCGCCGCGCGATGCGGAACACCTCTTGAGCGTGGAGCAGGCGCTTGCGTCGTACACCAGGGACGCGGCGTGGTTCACGGGTGAAGAGGGCGAGCGCGGCAGGCTCGTGCCGGGCTACGAGGCCGACCTCGTGGTGCCAACGCTCGATCCCTTCGAATGTGATGTGAACGACCTGCGGGAGATCAGGAGCGATCTGACGATCGTGGGCGGAGCGGTGACCCACGCATCCGGCGAGTTCTCCTGCCTTCGGCCTGCTGTCGAGGTGGGCTAAGGCGATACTCGCGGCCGTCGTCCGAGGACCCCCGCGGAATGTCGCGGGTTGACATGACGAACGGATTCAATAACAATTGCAATCGATTGCAGTGCTGCAACTACGTGAAAGGAGCGGTGTCCATGTCGACATCCAAACCCACAATTGGCTGGATCGGTACCGGGCGGATGGGATTCGCGCTCGCGACCCGTCTTCTGGATGCCGGCTACGACGTATCCGCGTTCAACCGCACCCGCGCAAAGGCAGAGCCACTGGCTGACAAAGGCGCGACGATCGTGGACCGCCCCGTCGACCTGGCCGACCGCGACGTCGTGTTCATCATGGTGTCGGCCCCGAAGGACCTTGAGGACGTGACCGTCGGTGTCGACGGACTTCTCACCGCTGACGGTGTCGCTCCCCGGATCGTGCTTGACTCGTCGACCGTCTCGTCCGAGGCATCCGAAAAGATTCGCGCGCTCGCCAATGAGCGCGGAACGGAGTTCCTTGCCACCCCGGTGAGCGGCAACCCGAAGGTGATCGGCGCGGGCAAGCTCACCCTGGCGGCATCCGGGCCTCGCGAGGTCTTCGATGAGGTCGAGCCCATCCTCAACGAACTCGGCAAGGGCGTGACATACGTCGGAGACGGAGAAGTCGCGCGCCTCGTCAAGATCTGCCACAACGTGTTCCTTGGGGTCGTGGCCCAGTCACTTGCTGAGATCACCGTGCTCGCCGAACGCGGAGGGGTGAGCCGCGCCGCGTTCCTCGCATTCCTCAACGACTCGGTGATGGGCTCCGTGTTCACGCAATACAAGACGCCTGCACTGGTGAACCTGGACTTCACGCCGACGTTCACGATGCCGCTCCTTCGCAAGGACTTCGATCTGGGACTGGACGCTGCGCACAAGCTGGAGGTCCCCATGCCGATCGCCGCCGCGACCGCACAGATCGTGTCATCCGCTATCGGCGCAGGTTTTCGCACCGAGGACTTCGCCACGCTCATCCTCGAGCAGGCTCGCCGGGCCGGCGTCACCCTGGAACCCGAGAATGTGAAAGTCAGCGACGGGCTGGAGCCCCGCTGATGTTCGGTGGTCGCCCGATTCCCTCTCCGGGTCACATGGGCGTGGATTACGAGGGGCGTGTCGATTTCGACCG
The DNA here is from genome assembly GCA_030840105.1 of Microbacteriaceae bacterium. Lineage (GTDB taxonomy): Bacteria > Actinomycetota > Actinomycetes > Actinomycetales > Microbacteriaceae > JAUZGC01. The sequence goes on along the minus strand of JAUZGC010000222.1, from coordinate 9,319 downwards.
CCTGCGCAACTACCGCATCGCGCGGGCGCAGGCGGCATTGGAGTCCAGTGAGTGTGGCGCATTCCTGCTGTTCGACTTCTATAACATTCGGTACACCACCTCCACGTGGATCGGCGGCGCCCTCGGCGACAAGATGATCCGCTACGCGCTGATCACGCGCGACAAGGATCCGATCCTGTGGGACTTTGGTTCTGCCGTGAAGCACCACAGGCTGAACTCGAAGTGGTTTCCGGAGGAGAACTGGCGAGCCGGCTTCCTTGGGTTCCGTGGGGCGGTCTCTCCCGAGGCCGGCCTGATGCGGGATGCTGTGGCCGAGATCAAGGGGTTGCTGGTGGAGGTGGGCGTCGCGGATGCGCCGGTGGGAGTCGATATTGTCGAGCCGCCGTTCCTGTTCGAAATGCAGCGCCAAGGACTGTCGGTCGTGGACGCCCAGCAGCTGATGCTCGACGCTCGGGTGATCAAGTCGCAGGACGAGATCATCCTTCTCAACCAGGCCGCTGCGATGGTGGATGGCGTGTATCAGGACATCGTGGATGTCCTGAAGCCGGGTATCCGTGAGAACGAGATCGTCGCACTGGCCAACAAGCGACTCTACGAGCTGGGCTCCGACCAGGTCGAAGCCGTCAACGCGATCTCCGGAGAAAGGTGCAACCCGCATCCGCACAACTTCACGGACCGCATCATCCGGCCGGGCGACCAGGCGTTCTTCGACATCATCCACTCGTTCAACGGGTACCGCACCTGCTACTACCGCACGTTCGCAGTAGGCTCGGCAACCGCCCCGCAGCGTGATGCCTACAAGCAGGCTCGCGAATGGATGGACCGGGGGATCGACGCGATCAAGGCCGGTGTGGGAACCGATCAGGTCGCGGCGGTGCTTCCCAAAGCAACCGAGTTTGGTTTCGAGAATGAGATGTCGGCATTCGGCCTCCAGTTCGCCCACGGGCTTGGTCTCGGCCTGCACGAGCGGCCGATCATCTCCCGGCTCAACAGTATGGAGAGCCCGATCGAGCTGGAGGTCGGCATGGTGTTCGCGCTCGAGACGTATTGCCCGGCCTCCGACGGAGTCTCTGCCGCCCGCATTGAAGAGGAGATCGTCGTGACAGAAAACGGTCCCGTCGTGCTTACCAAATTTCCGGCGCAGGAGCTGTTTGTCGCCAATGAGTACTAGAACCGAAGGAACACGCATGCTGATCAGGCACGACCACACCTCAGCAGGAACCGACGAACTGACGGGATGGTTCCCGCACGACCTGATGATCGACGGGCAGACGCAGGAATCCTCGACGCGGGAGCGCTTCGACGTACTCAACCCGGCAACCGGGGACGTGATTGCGAGCGTCGCGAGTGCGAGCGTGGCCGACGGCCTGGCGGCCGTCAGGGCGGCTGAGCGCGCGCTGCCGATCTGGAGCGCGAAATCACCGCGGGAGCGTGCGGAGATCCTCCGTCGCACCTTCGACCTGATGCGCGAGCGCTCTGAGGATCTCGCACGGCTCATCGTGCTCGAGAATGGAAAGTCGCTTCCGGATGCGCGCGGTGAGATCGCGTACGCCACCGAATTCTTCCGCTGGTATTCGGAAGAGGCCGTGCGTTTGATCGGCAGCGTGCAGCACGCGCCGAGCGGGCAGAACCGCATCCTGGTCACTCACCAGCCGATCGGGGTCAGCGTTCTGGTCACGCCGTGGAATTTCCCCGCGGCGATGGCGACGCGCAAGATCGGTCCAGCGCTCGCGGCCGGATGCGCCGTCATCCTGAAGCCCGCAAGCGACACCCCCCTGACCGCGCTCGCGATCGGTCAACTGCTCCGCGATGCCGGGGTTCCTGACGGGGTCGTCAACGTGATTCCGTCGCGCAAATCGGGGGCGGTCGTCTCCGCGATGCTCGACGATCCCGCGGTCAGGAAGCTGTCGTTCACCGGCTCGACCGAGGTGGGTCGGGTCCTTCTGGCCAGCGCGTCGAAGACCGTGGTCAACTGCAGCATGGAGCTGGGCGGCAATGCTCCCTTCCTTGTCTTCGGCGACGCGGACATCGATAGCGCGATCGACGGAGCCATGCTCGCCAAGATGCGCAATGGCGGGGAGGCGTGCACCGCGGCGAACCGCTTCTACGTCCACTCGTCGATCGCGAAGGAGTTCTCGGCACGGCTCTCGGCTCGCATGGGAGCTCTGCGCGTGGGTGACGGGCTTGCGGCCGAGGTCGAACTCGGTCCGTTGATCAACGACGAAGCCCGCGTCAAGGTGGATGCACTGGTGTCGGCCGCGCGTGACGCCGGCGCGACAGCCGTGACCGGCGGAGTTCCCGACGAAGGAATGGGGTACTACTACCCTCCGACCGTGCTGGTGGATGTCGCGCCGGATTCGCCAATCCTGCGGGAAGAGATCTTCGGCCCCGTTGCGCCCATCGTCACGTTCGAGACAGACGACGAGGCTATTGCTATGGCCAACAACACCGAATACGGCCTGGTCGCCTACGTGTACACGTCCGACCTCGCCCGGGGCCTCGCCGTGAGCGAACGACTCGAAACAGGAATGGTGGGGCTCAACCGCGGCATCGTCTCCGATCCGGCTGCGCCGTTCGGTGGCTTCAAGCAGAGCGGCCTGGGTCGGGAGGGTGGCCACGAGGGGATGCTCGAGTTCACCGAGTCGCAGTACATCGCCGTGGCGTGGTGACGGAGTCCGTCCTTACCGGCCGGCGCGCCCAACGCGGGCCGGCCGGCGAGGCGGTTTAGCCGAAGACCTCAGGATGCCGCGCGAGTTCGCTGCGCGTGCGTCGAATATGGCTGACCAGGGCACTCTCGGCGTCATCCGCGTCGCGTCGCCGCAGTGCGTCGACGATCAGATGGTGGTGGTTGTGCGTGATCTGGTTGTGCTCGATGCCGACGAGCAGCGTGTACGCACGACGATAGTGCTGGGTGCTGTTCCAGAGGCGTTGGATGATCTCGGCGAGGGACGCCGTACGTGCCGCGCTGTATGACAGCAGATGGAACTGCCGGTCGAGGCGCAGGAACGTCTCGACGTCGGTGCACGATTCCATCTCGAACGCCAGCGCGTCAAGGGTGTCGATGGTCGCGTCGTCGAGGTTCTTCATGCTCTCGTGCAGCAGCAGGGGTTCGAGCCGTTCGCGGATCTGGTAGGCCTCGGCGCATTCCTCTTCGCTCATGCGCGAAACCCAGGCTCCGGTGTTCGCGACGAGAGTGACGAGGCCGTCCGACTCGAGCAGGCGCAGCGCCTCCTTGACGGGGATCCGGCTTGCGCCGAACCTCTCCGCGAACTCCTCCTGCCGGATTCGCTCGCCGGGAGCGAGTGACCCGTCGAGGATCTGGTCGCGGATGAGTGTCGCTATCCGCTGGCTCGCCACCGCGGACGGCGTCGCGTTATCGGTCACGGTGTTGCTCCGTCTGTTCACTCGGCCGGACGTGCCGGATGCCACAGCTTAACGGGTGCGTCCTTTTCATATGCCTTGCCGCCCGGAAAGCTGACGAGCTCGAACTGCATTCCCCATGGGCTCAGGAAGTAGACCCAGCGCTGGCCCTCACTTGCGCGTTTGCTGGCCGTCGGTTCGCCAAGGATGCGCACGCCGGCCGCTCGCAGGTACGCGAGGGCTGCGTCGAAATCGTCGACGTAGAACGCGAGGTGGTGTCCGCCGATATCGCTGTTCCGTGGCTGGTCACGCTGACCGTCGGCGGCTTCGTATTCGAAGACCTCGAAGTTGGGGCCCGTGCCACAGCGATAGAACCGGAGCCGCCGCATCACAGTACGAGGATCGACGTTGAGATGCTCGAGCATCCAGTCGTCGTCGTGGATCATCGGGCCGAGGTCGTAGATGCGATCGCATCCGATGACATTGACGAAGAAGTCGTCAGCCTCGTCGAGGTTCGGCACAGTGAAGCCGATGTGTTCGGTGCCGCGCAGACCGGGAAGTGACATGGATCCTCCTTGATTGCATCCATTATGCCGAGAAATGGGTGCAAATTGGCAATATATCCGTCAGTTGTGTTGATATTGGATGCAATCAATGGATATTGTAAAGAACCGGTCGCCGCTTGCGGCGACGGATGTCACCGTCAAAGAAGATGAGGAAGCCATGCCAAAACGACGCCGACTTGACCCGATGGCGCCGTGGGTCAACCTCAGTTCCACCCCGGCCGACTGGAAGGCCGCGAGCCCGGTGCTCTTGGCGACCATGCTCGGCGAACTGCACCTCATCCGCGCTTTCGAGGAGACCGTTCTCGAACTCGCGGGCGAAGGACTCGTCCACGGCCCGGCCCACTCGAGCATCGGCCAGGAGGGCGGCGCGGTCGGCTCGATCGTCGGGTTGACGACACAGGATTCAGTCACGGGCTCCCACCGCGGGCACCACCAGTTTCTCGCCAAGGCGCTCACCCATGTCTCAGGCGGTGAGCTCGATCCGGCGGCCCTCGTGACCGACGCCGTGCAGGTCGTCCTGCAACGGACGCTCGCCGAGATCCTCGGCCTGGCCCAGGGATACTGCCGCGGCAGGGGTGGCTCCATGCACCTCCAGTGGTTCGAGGCCGGTGCCCTCGGCACCAACGCCATCGTCGGCGGAGGCGTTCCGTTTGCGGCCGGAAATGCCTGGGCCCAGAAGCACGGAGGAACGAAGGATGTCACGATCTCATACTTCGGCGACGGCGCGATGAACATCGGGTCGGTCCTCGAGACGATGAACCTCGCCTCTGCGTGGAAACTGCCGATCAACTTCTTTGTTGAGAACAACCTCTATGCGGTGTCCACCACGGTCGCCGAGGCGACCGGCGAGCCGAGGCTCTCCGCGCGTGCGCTGGGGTTCGGCATCCCGTCGTGGCAGGTCGACGGCATGGACCCCCTCGCCGTGCACCTGGCGATGAAGGAGGCCGAAGCCGTGATGCGGGAGGGCGGCGGACCAACATTCATCGAGGTGGAGACGTACCGCTACTTCCATCAGAACGGCCCATACCCTGGCAGCGCCTTCGGCTATCGCAGCAAGGAAGAGGAAGCGTCGTGGCGCGCACGTGACCCGCTCGATCGGGTTGCGAAGGAGATGATCGCTCTGGGACAGATTGATGAGAGCGGTGTCGCAAGCGTGCGCGACCAGGCCCAGAGGGCGATGCTCGCCGCCGTCGCGCAACTACTGGAACCCAACCCCGATCAAACCGGCAAGCGCAGGATCATCCCCGCCCTCTGGCCCGACCCGGGCTTCGTGAACGTCGGAGTCCGTGGCGATGGCAGCGAAGTCGCCACGGTGCGTACTCTCGAGCCGACGGAATTCGACGGCGAGGTCGAGACCAAGAAGTTCGTCGACGCCGTCGCCGCGGTGATGGACCGGCGGATGGACCAGGACGACCGCATCGTCGTGCTCGGCGAAGACGTGCACCGCCTCAACGGCGGCACCAACGGGGCAACCAAGGGACTGGCCAAGAAGTTCGAGGGACGCATCCTCGGCACCCCGATCAGCGAAAACGCATTCGTCGGTCTGGGTGGCGGCATGGCCCTCGACGGGCGGTTCCGCCCGGTCGTCGAGTTCATGTATCCCGACTTCCTGTGGGTGGCGGCCGACCAGGTCTTCAACCAGATCGGCAAGGCGCGTCACATGTTCGGCGGTGAGAATCCCGTCCCGCTCGTGCTCCGCACCAAGGTGGCCATGGGGTCGGGCTACGGCTCCCAGCACCTCATGGACCCCGCCGGGATCTTTGCCACGAGCCCGGGATGGCGCGTCGTCGCGCCGTCGTCTGCGGCGGACTACATCGGTCTCATGAACACGGCGCTTACGCTGCAGGATCCCGTTCTCGTGATCGAGCACGTCGATCTCTATGGCGAGACGGGCGACGTCCCTGCTGGCGACCTCGACTACTTCATCCCGGTCGGCAAAGCCGCGGTGCGACGCGCCGGCAGCGATGTCACGGTGATCAGCTATCTCTCGATGGTGAAGCCCGTTCTCCAGGCCGTCGAGCAGACCGGAATCGACGCGGAGGTCATCGACCTGCGGTGGCTTGACCGCGCATCCATCGACTGGGACACCATCGGTGAAAGCATCCGTAAGACGAACGCCGTACTGATTGTGGAGCAGGGGGCCAGGGGAACGTCGTATGGCGGCTGGTTGTCTGATGAGATCCAGCGCAGGTTCTTCGACTACCTCGACCAGCCGATCGAGCGGGTCACCGGCGGCGAGGCGAGCCCGAGCATCTCGAGGGTACTTGAACGTGCTGCGATCGCGGGCGTGGACGAAATCGTTGCGGGCCTAGAGCTCGTGCGTCAGGGAATGGGCGGTCACTGATGGCAATCATCGTGAGGATGCCCGAAGTACTGGCAAACGCGAGCGAGGCCGCCATGCAGACCTGGCTGGTCACGGTGGGCGATTCGGTCGCCGTCGGACAACCGCTCGCAGAGATCGAGACCGAAAAGGCGAACGTCGAATACCAGTCAGAGGTCGCGGGCACGGTCCTGCGCCTTCTCGTGAGCGAAGGCGATTCGGCGGCTGTCGGCGAGCCGATCGTCGTGATCGCCGAGCCGGGGGAGGCCGACGTCGATGTCGACCGACTGCTGGCAGGGGCCGTTGCGGACCCGCCTGCGCCGACCGAGGCGTCAGAGGATGCCGCTCCGGCCGTGGTCGTCCCGACCCCGGTCGTCCCGGCCAAGGGTGCAGCCGATCTCCCGCAGGCAGCGGTGGTCGGCGTCTCGGCGGAGCCCGGCGAGCGGCGGTTCGCGAGTCCGCTCGTGCGCAGGCTCGCGCGAGAGCGAAACCTCGATCTCGCTTCGGTCGCCGGCAGTGGCCCGAGCGGCAGAATTGTGCGTCGGGATCTTGAGGGGGCCCAGCAGGCGATTGCTCAGGCCCCGTCGCTGTCCGGCGCAGCCGCAACGCCGATCGCGACCGCAGCGCCGGTCATGAGTGCGCCCGGTTACACCGACGTGCCACACACCGGCATGCGGCGCGCGATCGCCAGGCGCCTCACCGAGAGCAAGTCATCCGTTCCACACTTCTACGTGGTCGCGGATTGTCGCGTGGATGCCCTCCTGGAGCTGAGGAGAAAGGTCAACGAGACAGCGGCCAGAAAGATCTCGATCAACGATTTCGTCATCAAGGCGGTTGCCAAAGCCCTCGTCGAAGTGCCGGAGGCGAACGTGATCTGGACCGACGATGCGTCTCGCCGATTCGACACGGTGGACCTGGCCGTGGCCGTGTCGACCGAAGGCGGGCTGCTGACACCGGTACTTCGAGGTGTCGAGCGACTCGGATTGGCCGCGATCAGCGAACAGGTCTCCGAGCTGGCCGACCGCGCGCGGTCCGGGCGGCTCAAACAGCACGAACTCGAGGGGGGCAGCTTCGCGATCTCCAACCTCGGCATGTTCGGGGTGGACGAATTCTCGGCGATCCTCAATCCACCGCAGTCGGGGATTCTCGCTGTTGCCGCTGCTAAACAGAGGCCGGTCGTCGAGAACGACTCGATCGTCGTCGGCACCGTGATGACCGTCACCCTGTCTGCCGATCATCGGGTGGTCGATGGTGCGCTCGCAGCCAGCTGGCTCGCGGCCTTCGTCAGGCTGATCGAGAATCCGCTGTCAATCGTGATCTAGATCGAAGCCCGCTGGCACTGCCGATTGACGTTGCCAGCGGGCGCTCGATCAGATTCTAGGTAGCTGGGCTGGCCGCAGCGACCGTCGGGTGTGCATAGTGCGCAACGGTGTTGTGTGCCCCTTGTGTGAACAGCATCGTGAGCGCTTCAACGTACGCCGTGGCGAAACGCTCGTTCTGGGCGAGATCACCGAAGAGCTTGGCGTTTTCAATGAAGGCCGTCGGATGCTGTCTCTGGCTCTTGGCGAGAGGCACGAGCTCATCCTTCAACCTGTCGACGATGGTGATCGGCTGGCCCCACTCGTCCTCTGCCTCGGCGTAGCGAGCCCAACTCGCCACGATGGCGGCAGAACGCGCGATGGGTCCGCCGGTTTCGAGCTGCGATCGAATAACAGGGACGAGCCACTTGGGGATTCGGTCGCTCGACTCCGCGCATAACCGCGCAAGTGTGTCCCGGACCTCGGGGTTGGAGAATCGCTCGATCAGCGTCCTCTTATAGTCGTCCAGATCGATGCCTGGCACAGGAGCGAGTGTTGGTGTGGCCTCCTCGTTCATGTACCCCAGGAGAAACGCGGCAATATCGGGGTCGCTGCTGGCCTCGTGTGCATAGCGGTATCCGCTGAGGAATCCGAAGTAGCAGAGTCCCTGATGGCTGGCATTGAGCAGCCGCAGCTTCATGAGTTCGTACGGCTCGACATCGTCGACGACCTGGACGTGCGCGTTTTCGTACGGTGGCCGCCCAAGCGGGAAGTCCTCCTCGAGCACCCATTGAAAGAAGGGCTCTGCGACAACCGGCCATTTGTCGTCGATACTCAGCTTTTCGCGGACCTCTGTCCGGTCGTCGTCGGAGGTCACTGGGGTGATCCTGTCGACCATCGAATTGGGGAAGCGGACGTTGGTCGTCATCCATTCGGCGAGCTCCGGATTGACCAGTCGGGCAAAGGACGTGAACATGGTGCGCGCGACGTGCCCATTGCCTTGGATGTTGTCGCAGGACATGACGGTGAACGGGTCGATGCCGCGTTCCCTTCGTCGCGAGAGAGCCTCGACAACGAGACCGAATACTGTCGCCGGAACGGCTCCTGGCGCGACATCGTGTTGTACCGCCGGGTTGCTCTCGTCGAATTCTCCCGTGACCTGGTCGAAGTTGTACCCGCCTTCGGTGATGGTGAGCGAGACAATTCGTATTTCCGGTGAAGCCATCTTCTCTATAACGGCGTCCGGGTCATCGACAGCGAGCAGGTACTCGACGATGCTGCCAATGACGCGGGCCTCGCGGTGACCGTCGGGGTGCTTGAGCACGAGGGTGTAGAGGCCGTCCTGGGCATCCATGACGTCTTTCATGTGACGGTCCTGCTCCAGCACACCAACACCACAGATTCCCCAGTTCATCGCATCGCCCGAGGCAAGCAGGTCGTCGATGACCATGGCCTGGTGCGCTCGATGAAACCCGCCGACGCCGAAGTGCACGATTCCTGCAGTCACACCGCTGCGGTCGTAGGAGGGCACACTCACGTGGCCGGCGGCACCGATCGCTGCGAGGGTCGTGTTGTTAAGGGTGGCTGGGGCCGCGCCTGCGACGGTTTCCGCGTTACTCATAGTGATGCCCTCCTTGTTGGTTACTTATCTTTTACTTGACCGCAACAAGCGACATGCCCTGCACGTGCTTTTCCTGGGCTGCAAACCCTTCGACGAGTACTTGGAAAGAGACCGCCACCTCTGCCGCGCATACTTTCGCGAGGAAGAGTCCTTG
>JAUZGC010000221.1 GCA_030840105.1 Microbacteriaceae bacterium | reverse complement strand
ATCGCTGACACTGTAGGACGCACAGCGGGCAGCACCGCGGAACGCACAGCGGAAAGCACAGCGGGCAGCACCGCGGAGCGCACCGCGGAGCACCGCGGGCGCAGCCACGGCGAAACGAGGCGGCGGCAGAGGCGCTAGCGACCGAGGCGCGTGGCGCGGTCGGCGAGGCCGGCACGCGTTGCCTGCTCGTACGCGCCGGGAAGCGCGGCGAGGAAGGCGTCGACGTCCGCGTCCGTGGTCGTGCGTCCGAGAGTGATCCGCAGGGCACCGCGCGCTTCCTGCTCGGTGCGACCCATCGCTATGAGCACATGCGACGGTTCGGGGATGCCGGCCTGGCAGGCCGACCCCGTCGATACCGAGACGCCGGCGACATCGAGCAGAAACAGGAGCGAGTCGCCTTGCGCACCCGGAAAGGTGAAGTGGGCGTTGGATGGCAGCCGCTCGGCATCCGGCGCGCCGCTCAGCATCGCCCCCGGCACCACGGCAGCCACTCCGGCGATCACGCGGTCGCGCAGCGCGGCAACCCGCTCCGCCTCAAATACGAGCTCCGCCGTCGCGCGCTCAGCCGCGACCGCGAAAGACACCGCGGCTGCGACATCCTGCGTTCCCGAACGAACCTGACGCTGCTGGCCACCCCCGTGAAGCAGCGGCACGACCGTCGCCGCGCGGCTCAGGACGAGAGCACCGATACCGACCGGCCCGCCGATCTTGTGTGCAGAGACGCTCAACGCGAGCAGCCCAGCGGATGCGCTCCCCGACTCGCGACGGAGCCCGGCGAAATCGACGGGCAGGTGACCGTATGCCGCAACGGCATCCGTATGAACGGGAATCCCGTAAGGGGCGGCGAGCGCTGCAATCTCGGCCACGGGCTGGATCGTGCCGACCTCGTTGTTGGCCATGATGAGCGTGAGCAACGCGATCGAGTCCGGGTCACGGGCGAGCGCTTCCTCGACGACATCGACGCGGATACGACCCAGCTCGTCAAGCGGCAGCCACTCGACCTCGGCGCCCTCGTAGCGCTCCAGCCATTCGATTGTGTCGATCGTTGCGTGGTGCTCGCCGCCGGGCGCGAGAATTCGGGGCCTGGGCAGGGAACGAGGTCTCGATTCCCCGCTTTCGGCGGGTACTCGACCAGCACCGAGACCAGCACCGACACTGGCATCATTGCGGGCCCAGAACAGCCCCTTGAGAGCAAGGTTGATCGCCTCGGTGCCGCCAGACGTGAAGACGACCTCGATCGGATCGCAGCCGAGCGAGGCCGCGACGGTCTCGCGGGCTTCCTCGAGCATCCGCCTGGCCTGTTGCCCCTGGCTGTGGATGGATGCCGGATTGCCGACGACGGACATGGCGGCCGCGTACGCCGAGATCGCCTCCGGCAGCATGGGCGTCGTCGCTGCGTGGTCAAGATAAACGGCCACCACTTACTCCTTCAGCGCCGCGCGATGCGCCACGGTCAGGATTCGCAATGGCGCACTCACTACTCTAGATCGCATGACGTCCGTCGATCCATTACGCAATCTGGGCGTACGGAACACCCCGCACGGAGGGGAACTGAGGGTCTGGTCCGAGCACGCCGAAACCATGGAGATCTGCCTGTTCGACGACAGGGATCCCAACTGGATGGTCAAGACGGTCCAAATGACCAAGGATTCGCACAATGTCTGGCTGGGCCGCTCGCGGTCGTTGCACCCGGGCCGCCGATACGCGATCCGGGCCTCCGGACCCGCCGGCCCGACGAATGTCTTCAACCCGGAGACTCTCCTGATCGACCCGTATGCGCGCGGGTTGGTCCGCACCGGCTCGGCCAGCTGGCTCTCCACCGTTATCGAGAACGGCTTCGACTGGGGTGATTCGCAGAAGCCCAACACGGCCCTCGACCACACGGTGATCTACGAGGCGCACGTCAAGGGCATCAGCAAACTCAACCCGGCCATCCCGGAGGAACTGCGCGGCACGTATGCGGGGTTGGCACACCCGGCGACAGTCTCATACCTCAAGGATCTCGGCGTCACGGCCATCGAGCTTCTGCCCGTGCACGCGTACGTGTCGGAACAGCGCCTGATCAACCAGGGCCTCAGCAACTACTGGGGCTACAACACGCTCAACTTCTTCAGTCCACACGCCCCATACGCGACCCGGAGTGCGCAGGCAGACGGCCCCGAGGCCGTGCTGCGTGAGTTCAAAGGCATGGTCAAGCTTCTGCACGAAGCCGGCCTCGAGGTCATCCTCGACGTGGTCTACAACCACACGGCGGAGGAGGGCCTCGGCGGCCCGCGCACGAGCTTCCGCGGCATCGACAACGTCGCTTACTACCGCCAGGATGCCCATGGCGCGTACATCGACGTCACCGGCTGTGGCAACACGGTCAATTTCGGCCATGATGTTCCCGTCCGGCTCGTTCTCGATTCGCTGCGGTACTGGGCAAACGAGGTTCAGATCGACGGATTCCGGTTCGACCTGGCCGCGACGCTCGGGCGAAACGCCAACCTCGATTTCACCCGTGATCACCCGCTGCTCACCGGCATCCTCGAGGATCCGCAGCTGGCAGAGGTCAAGATGATCGCGGAGCCGTGGGATGTCGGCAACGGCGGTTGGCAGACCGGGAACTTCCCGGACGGCTGGTCGGAGTGGAATGACCGTTACCGCGATCGGGTGCGCTCGTTCTGGCTCACCGATATTGCCGAAGCTCGCGCGAAGGGGAGGGCCTCGGTAGGAATCGGCGGATTCGCGACGCGGCTGGCCGGGTCATCCAACACCTTTTCACCGGAGCGGGGCCCGCTCGCCTCCGTGAACTTCATCACTGCCCATGACGGCTTCACCATGGCCGACCTGACCTCGTATAACGTCAAGCACAATCTCGGCAACGGTGAAGACAACCGTGACGGAACTGACAGCAACCGATCGTTCAACCACGGCGTGGAGGGCCCAACCGCGGACGAGGCGATCCTGCTCGCGCGGCACAAGGCGATGCGAAATCTCATGGCGACCCTCGTCTTCTCGGCCGGGGTTCCCATGCTCACCGCGGGCGACGAGTTCGGCCGAAGCCAGCGAGGCAATAACAACGCGTATTGCCAGGACAGCGAGCTGACCTGGATGAGCTGGCTCCAGACGCGCGAACAGCAGGAGCTCTTTCGCACCACCAGACACCTGCTCGCGCTGCGCCGCAACAATCCTGCACTGCGGCCGAGCAGGTATGCGGTCCTGGGCCAGACCACCAAGAACGCAAGCCACATGGACTGGTATGACGCGGGCGGATCGCTCATGGACGACAACGACTGGAATTCGCCGGAGAACCGAACCCTGCAGTACCTCACCGCCAGCACGCCCGACCGTGAGGAGTTCAACCGAGTGCTGCTCATCGTGCATGGTGTCGAGGATGACGTGACGGTCTCGCTCCCCAGGCATCCGGGCGTGACGTCCTACGCGCTGCTGTGGGACAGCGCCACCGAGGTGCCGATCGACGAAGACCCCACGGAGTATCCACCCGGCACCACGCGCCTCGTCGGCGGCGCGTCCATGCAGCTCTACCGCGCGAACGGCCCGCGCATGCCCGGGGAGGGCTGACGCGTGGCGAAGAATACGGATGCCGCGGGAACTCCGGCGACGGTGGCTCTCTCACGGGCCGGCGTGCCATTCACGCCTCACCCATACGTGCACGATCCGTCCGTTACGAGGTTTGGACTCGAGGCGGCCGACGCGCTCGGGATCGAACCCGACCGCGTCTTCAAGACGCTCCTCGCCGACGCGGACGGCGACCTCGTTGTCGGAATCGTGCCCGTCACGGGCATGCTCGATCTCAAAGCTCTCGCGGCGGCCGTCGGCGCCAAGAAGGCCGTGATGGCCGATCCGGCGACGGCAGAGCGCAAGACCGGCTACGTCGTCGGCGGCATCAGCCCGATCGGCCAGAAGATCGCGCTCACTACGGTCATCGACGAGACGGCCGAGCTCTTCGACACGGTGTTCGTATCCGGCGGCAAGCGCGGCTTCGACATCGAGCTGACCCCGGCCGATCTCGTCGCCGTCACGCGGGCACGCTTCGCCCCGATTGCTCGGTAAGCGGTTAGCGGTAAGCGGTCGACGGTCGGCTAGCTGGCGATCGTGACCAGGCCCATCTCGGTCGGGCCGATGAGCAGCTCGTTGTGCGGAACCACGCGAACCGTGTAGCCGAACGCGCCGGCGCGATCGAGGTGCACGGTTCCCTCGTAGTCCACGACACCGGAATCCGAGTTGGCCGACCAGGACTCCGCCCGCTGCGTCGGCTTCAGCGCACTCGTTTCGACGTCGGCGAGTTCGTCGCCGTTGTGGCTCCGGCCGTAGACGACCTGCACCGAGACGTCATCGGGTGCGAGACCCCCGAGCTGGATGCGCGCACGCAGGTGCAACTCGTCCCCGACCTGCGGAACGGTATCAACGCCCCCGGACTCGACGTGCACGACCGACACGTTCGGCCAGGCCCCGATGACACGAGCCTTCCAGGCGGCGAGGTCCCTCGCTGCCTGATAGCCGTTCGCCGTGAGCTGTCGCTCACAGGCCGCGGCCGGGCGGTAGAGGCGCTCGACGTACTCGCGTACCATCCGGTCGGCGCTCAGCGCGGGCGACAGGGTCGAGAGCGTGTGCCGGATCGCCTGCACCCAGCGCTCGGGGATGCCCTCGTGATTCGCCTCGTAGAAGCGCGGCGCGATCTGGTTCTCGATCAGGTCGTACAGCGCTTCGGCTTCCAGCGCGTCACGCTCCGACGAGTCACCCGCAGCATCGGCCGATGGGATGGCCCAGCCGTTCTGGCCGTCATAGAACTCGTTCCACCAGCCGTCGAGGATCGACAGGTTGAGCGCGCCGTTGAGTGCGGCCTTCATGCCGGAGGTTCCACACGCTTCGAGCGGGCGCAACGGGTTATTCAGCCAGACATCCGTGCCCGGGTACAGCACCTGCGCCATCGCGATGTCGTAGTCGGGGAGGAATACGATTCGACTTCGCAGCTCGGGCTCCGCGGCGAACTGCACCAGCTTCTGGATGAGGCGCTTGCCCTCTTCGTCGGCCGGATGCGACTTGCCCGCGATCACGAACTGCACCGGGCGCTCGGAATTGAGCACGATCGAACGCAGCCGGTCTGGATCGTGCAGCATGAGCGTGAGTCGCTTGTATGTCGGGACGCGCCGGGCGAATCCGATGGTGAGCACGCGCGGATCCAGCAATTCGCTCATCCAGATCGGCGCGACGCCATTCGTGTTCTGGTGCTCCCAGGCCGCCGCGACGCGGCGCCGGGCATCCTCCACAAGTTGGGTGCGCATCCGGTTGCGTACCGCCCAGAGGTCGCCGTCGCTCACAGCGCCAGACGACCAGTCTGCGGCCGTCGTATCGGACGTGCCGAGCCGCTCGGCGGCGAGCGCCAGGAGCATCGGGTCGGTCCAGGTTGGAGCGTGGACGCCATTGGTCACCGAGTCGATCGGCACTTCTTCGACGTCGAACCCCGGCCACAGTCCACCGAACATCCGCCGGCTCACCTCGCCGTGCAACTTGGACACGCCATTGGCGTGCTGGCCCAGACGCAGGCCCATCACGGCCATGTTGAAGACGTCGGGGGTACCACCGGGGTAGTCTTCCGCGCCGAGCGCGAGAACATCGCCGACGTTCACTCCCGGCAGCACGTCGGTTGAGAAGTAGCTCTCGATGAGCTGGCGCTCAAACCTGTCGATGCCAGCCGCGACGGGGGTATGGGTGGTGAAGACCGTGCCGGCGCGCACGACCTGCAGTGCCTCCGCGAAGCTCAGGCCCTCGCCGACGAGGTCCGAGATGCGCTCGAGGCCCAGGAATCCGGCGTGGCCCTCGTTGGTGTGGAACACCTCGGGCGGTTCTGTTCCCGAGAGCTCCGTCCACTGCTTGACGGCGCGCACGCCACCGATGCCGAGCAACAGCTCCTGCAGGAGCCGGTGCTCTCCCCCGCCACCATAGAGGCGATCGGTGACCGAGCGCAGCGCATCCTCGTTCGCCGGGATATCGGTGTCGAGGAGGAGCAGCCGGACGCGCCCTACGGCGGCCTGCCACACGCGCGCATGCAGTGAACGCCCGCCAGGTAGCGCAAGAGTGATTTGCACGGGAGAGCCGTCCGGCAGGCGCAGCACGGAAAGCGGAAGCCCGTCCGGATCAAGTACCGGGTAGCTCTCGACTTGCCAACCGTCGGCAGAGATGGCCTGGCTGAAGTACCCGGACCGGTAGAACAGGCCCACGCCGACCAGCGGAACGCCGAGGTCGGATGCACTCTTGAGGTGGTCGCCGGCGAGAATGCCGAGACCGCCCGAGTACTGCGGGAGCGCGGCCGCGATCCCGAACTCGGGCGAGAAGTACGCGATGCTCTTGGGGGCGCCTTCGTCGAGGCTTTGATACCACCGCGGCTGTTCGAGGTAGGTCCGCAGGTCCTCGCGCAGTTGGTTCGCCCAGCCAACGAAGCCGCCATCGGCGGCAAGCTCGGTAAGCCGCTCCGGCGCGACTGCACCCATGAGCGCGATCGGGTCGTGTCCCGTCTGCTGCCACAGCTCCGGCGAGATCCGCGCGAAGAGTTCCCTGGTCGGCTCGTGCCAGGACCAGCGCAGGTTGCCGGCGAGTTCCTCCAGGGCGGCCAACTGCTCGGGGAGCACTGCTCGAACGGTAAAACGACGGATTGCCTTCACCGCCTCAGCCTAAGGGAGGCGCGCGACACGTCCATGTAAATGAACTGTGATGCCGCCATCAGTTTCCAAAGGGTGCCAAGACGGGTGCTGAGCGCTACGGTCGAAGTTGTGGGAAAGACCGTGGAGAGCCGACAGCCGGATGCAAAGGATGCGATGACAATCGCCCAACCGACAACCGCGAACGACGAACCCCCAACCGAGTCAGGGCCCGTCGAATTCCGGCCCGTCCTCGGCCGCATCCCCATCCTCGCGCTGTCGCCCCAGGTCGACAATGGACTCTGGCCGGCCAAGGCCTTCAGCGGCGAGATCGTGCCGTTCCGCGCGACCACCTTTCGCGAGGGCCACGACGTCATCGGCGTCACCCTGCTGCTCGTCGACCCGATCGGCGGGCAGACCGAGCATCGGATGACTCCAGCCGAGCCGGGCACGGATCGCTGGCAGGCTCTCGTGCAGCTCGAAACCGAGGGGCTGTGGCAGTTCCAGGTTCAGTCATACGCCGACGAGTATGCGACCTGGTTGCACAACGCGACCGTGAAGATCCCCGCAGGCCAGGACGTCGAGCTCATGTTCACGATCGGCGCCGGGCTGCTCGAGCGGGCGAAGGCGGACAAGCGTAATACCACGGCAGAGCGGCGACGCCTCGGCGAAGCAGCGAAGACCCTGGCGAACCGAGAACTGCCCACGGATGCGCGGTTCGCGGCGGCGACGGATGTGCGCATCGTCGGCGTCCTGACCGCTCGACCGGTCATCGATCTCCCCACACTGTCCCCCACCCGCAGCATCCGCGTCGAACGCACCAGAGCCGGCGTCGGCAGCTGGTACGAGTTCTTCCCCCGATCCGAAGGCGCGAAGAAGAATGCGAACGGCTCGTGGACGTCCGGAACCTTCCGGACGGCGGCCAAGCGCCTGCCCGAGATCGCGGCCATGGGGTTCGACGTGGTCTACCTGCCGCCCATCCACCCCATCGGGCGCGCCTTTCGCAAGGGTCCGAACAACTCATTGAACGCCGGCACGAACGATCCGGGCTCACCGTGGGCGATCGGTGCCGCCGAGGGTGGCCATGATGCAATCCATCCGGACCTCGGCACCGAAAAAGACTTCGCATACTTCCTCGGCAAGGCGAAGCAGGCCGGACTCGAGACGGCGATCGACCTCGCCCTGCAGGCGTCCCCCGATCACCCCTGGGTGACCGAGCACCCTGAGTGGTTCACGACGCTGCCCGACGGCTCCATCGCCTACGCGGAGAACCCGCCAAAGAAGTACCAGGACATCTACCCGGTCAATTTCGACAACGACCCGGCCGGCATCCGCGCCGAGGTGCTGCGGATCGTGCGCTACTGGATCGGGCAGGGCATCCGGATCTTCCGCGTCGACAACCCGCACACCAAGCCACTCGAATTCTGGGAGTGGTTGCTGCACGAGGTCAACGCCGAGTACCCGGATGTCGTCTTCCTCGCCGAGGCGTTCACGCGGCCTGCGATCCTGCACACTCTCGCCAAGATCGGCTTCCAGCAGTCGTACACGTACTTCACGTGGCGCAACACCAAGACCGAGCTCGAGGAGTTCCTCGACGGCCTCGCCCACGACACCGCGGATTTCCTCCGACCGAACCTCTTCGTCAACACTCCGGACATCCTGACCGAGTACCTGCAGTTCGGCGGCCCGGCCGCGTTCAAGATCCGCGCGGCAGTCGCTGCGACGGCTGCACCGACGTGGGGCGTCTATTCGGGCTTCGAACTCTTCGAGAACGTCGCGCGCACCGGCGCAGAGGAATATATCGACAACGAGAAGTACGAATACCGGCCGCGTGACTACGCCCGCGCGCAGAGCCAGGGCCACTCGCTCACGCCGTATCTCACGCGGCTCAACCAGATCCGCAGCGAGCACGCGGCTTTGCGCCAGCTCCGCAACCTGCAGATCCACACGAGTGAAGACGACTCGATTCTTGTGTACAGCAAGTACCTCAGCGGCGAATTCACGCGCAGCGGCAAGGCGGATGCGATCATCGTGGTCGCCAACGTCGACCCACACTCCGTTCGCGAGACGGTCGTGCACCTCGACGTCACCCAGTTCGGAGTCCCGCTCGGCAGGAGCTACGAGGTCAAGGAACTCATCACGGGTGCGAAATGGACCTGGAGCGCCGCCAACTACGTGCGCCTCGATGCGTTTACCGAACCCGTCCACATCCTCCACGTCAAGGCGGTCGAGTAATGGCACCGATTCCCGAAGGCGCCGCGGCAATCCAACTGCCGCCGGTCAGCGACGATCTCATCGCCGCCGTAGCCGAGGGGCGCCATCACGACCCGCATTCGGTGCTCGGCCAGCACGTGGTCGGCGCACCCGGGATCGCCGACCCCATCACCGTCATCCGTGCCCTCCGGCCGCTCGCGAGCGAGGTCATCGCCGTCCTGGCAAACGGATCGCGGATCGAGCTCGGCCATCTGGCGCACGG
Source organism: Microbacteriaceae bacterium (assembly GCA_030840105.1). Classification (GTDB taxonomy): domain Bacteria; phylum Actinomycetota; class Actinomycetes; order Actinomycetales; family Microbacteriaceae; genus JAUZGC01. The sequence continues at coordinate 3,330 of JAUZGC010000221.1, read as the reverse complement.
CGTCTGGCAGGGCTTCAGCCTGCTTGGCCCCGTGGACTACGAGATCGAGACGCATTATGCGAACGCTCCGAGCTGGACGGCCGACGACCCATATCGTTACGCCCCGTCGATCGGCGAGCTCGACCTGCACCTGATCGGCGAAGGCAGGCACGAACGACTGTGGGACGTGCTCGGGGCTCACTACCGCGAGCACGTCGGCGTTCTGGGCGCCATCTCGGGAACGTCGTTCACCGTGTGGGCGCCGCATGCCCGCGCGGTGCGCGTGATCGGCGAATTCAACGGCTGGAACGGCGTGCAGCACGCCATGCGCAACATGGGTCCCACGGGCGTGTGGGAGCTTTTCGTGCCCGGGGTGCACCCGGGCACGACCTACAAGTTCGAGATCCTCGGCCAGGACGGGGTCTGGGTGCGCAGGGCGGACCCGATGGCCCGTTACACCGAGCACCCGCCGGCCACGGCATCCGTCGTCGGCGAGACGCACTACGAGTGGCAGGATGCGGCGTGGCTGGACGCGCGCGCCGCACACGACCCGCACAACGGGCCGATGAGCGTCTACGAGCTCCACCTGGGGAGCTGGCGACCTGGCCTCGGCTACCGCGAGCTGGCGGACCCGCTCATCGAATATCTCCACGAGCTCCGGTTCACGCACGTCGAGTTCCTGCCGCTCGCGGAGCATCCGTTCGGCGGTTCCTGGGGATACCAGGTCACGGGCTATTACGCCCCGACCAGCCGGTTCGGCCACCCTGGCGACCTGCGCTACCTGATTGACCGGCTGCACCAGGCCGGCATCGGGGTGTTCGTGGATTGGGTGCCGGGCCACTTCCCCAAAGACGAGTGGGCGCTCGCCAACTTCGACGGTCAGCCCCTGTACGAGCACCCGGACCCGCGGCGGGGCGAGCAGAAGGAATGGGGCACTCTGGTGTTCGACTTCGGCCAGTCACAGGTGCGCAACTTCCTCGTCGCGAACGCGCTCTACTGGCTCGAAGAGTTCCACGTCGACGGTCTGCGGGTCGACGCCGTCGCATCCATGCTCTACCTCGACTATTCGCGCGAGGATGGCGAATGGCTGCCCAACCAGTACGGCGGCCGAGAGAACCTCGAGGCGATCAGCTTCCTGCAGGAGGTCACCGCCACCGCATACAAGCGCAGCCCCGGAATCGTGATGGTCGCGGAGGAGTCGACGAGCTGGGGTGGCGTGACGGCGCCGACGGCAAGCGGCGGCCTGGGCTTCGGCTTCAAATGGAACATGGGCTGGATGCACGACGCCCTGCAATACATCCACGAGGACCCGATGTACCGCTCGTACCACCACAACGAGATCACGTTCTCGTTCGTCTACGCGTTCAGCGAGAATTTCCTCCTGCCGATCAGCCACGATGAGGTCGTGCACGGCAAGGGCTCGCTCATCTCCAAGATGCCGGGCGACCACTGGCAGCAGCTGGCGAACGTCCGCGCGTTCCTCGCGTTCATGTGGGCGCATCCTGGCAAGCAGCTGCTGTTCATGGGCCAGGAGTTCGGCCAGCCGTCCGAATGGAGCGAGGAGCGCGGACTCGACTGGTGGATCCTCGACCAGCCGACGCATCGCGGCCTCTTCGACCTTGTCGGCCAGCTGAACCGGGTCTACCTCGCCAATCGCCCCCTCTGGGCGCTCGACAACGACCCGGCCGGCTTCGAATGGATCGACGGCGGGGACGCGCAGGGGAATGTCGTGTCGTTCATTCGCTTCGACCATGATCGCAACCCGATCGTGATCCTCATGAATTTCTCTGGCAATCCGCACTCGAACTACCGCGTCGGCCTGCCATTCGCCGGCAACTGGGAGGAACTCCTGAACACGGATGCGTCGGCGTTCGGAGGATCGGGCGTCGGTAATCTCGGGCTGGTCCAGGCGGTCGACGAGCCATGGGGTGGACGCCCGGCATCGGCCGAAATCGTCCTTCCGCCGCTCTCCGGGCTCTGGCTCAGGCCCGCGACGTGAGCCAGTCGGCGTAGCTGATCGTCCCGGCGGCGCGATCCGGCGCCAGGTTGCCGCCTGACTTCCACAACGCGCCAAGGGAGCCGGGAACCGGCGCAGGGACGATGAGGCCGCGCCGTCCCGTCCGGCTCTTCCACTGCTCGGCCATCTGCCGGGTCGTGAGCACCTGCGGGCCGCCGAACGTTTCGGTCGCTTCCGGCTCGCCAACGCCCGTGGCGGCGTCGACGAGGATGCGCGCGACATCCGCCGTCGCGATCGTCTGGAACCGCACTCCGGAGAGGGCCGGAATCATGCCGAACCGGGCGCCCCGCTCGAAAAACGACGTAACCAGGTCGTGGAACTGGGTCGTGCGCACGATCCGCGTCTCGAGTGCGGACTCGCGATAGATCTGCTCCTGAGCGGCCTTGGCCCGGTAGTAGGAGTAGCTCGACTTGTCGACATTGATGATCGACAACAGCACGGCGTGGCCGATGCCCCAGCGCGCTGCGGCATGCAACAGATTGAGCGCGCCCACCGTGAAAACGGTGCTCGATGACCGGCCCATGCCGTTGGTGGTGTCGATGAGGACATCGTTGAGGTCCAGGGCCGCTTCCAACCCGTGCGCCGACACGAGGTCGACCATGGCATATCGCACACCGGCCACGTAGGCGGGATCGCCCTCTGCGGGAACGCGCCGACTCGCTACGCTCACCTCATGGCCGCGACGAACCGCCTCGAGGGTCACCTGGCGTCCGCAGAGGCCGGTGCCCCCCACAACAAGCACACGCGACACCCGCGACCCCCTGGAGTCAGTACGCGTCAGTAGAGAAGTGCCGCAAGCCTAGCCCTGGCCCGGTTGACGCGCGGGTCATCCACACCGACGATCTCGAAATACTCGAGCAGTCGGGTACGAACCGCATCCTTGCCCGCAGCGTCGAGGGTCGGGAAGAGGGCGAGCAGCCGGTCGAACGCGTCGTCGACGTGGCCGCCCGAGAGGTCGAGGTCGGCCACGAGCATTTGCGCATCCAGCTCGTTCGGTGCGGATGCCGCCGCTGAACGGATCTCGTCGATCGTCTTGCCCTGCAGCCGGGCGAGCAGGCTGACCTGCGCCAACCCCGCAACGGCCATCGCATCACGCGGATCCTGCGCGATTGCCGTCTTGTACTCCGCAATTGCGGCGTCATAGTCGCCACGCTCGATCGCCTCGTACGCCTCCGCGTGGTGCGGCGGCAGCGGAGCAGGCTCTGGTTCGCCGGCCGGCACGTCACCTTCTGGCGCCTCGCCGGCACCCTCGATGATCGCCGATCCGGTGACGCCATTCTGTGCGGCGAGGACGAGAACCTGTTCGAACACCTCACGAACCTGCTGCTCAGGGA
>JAUZGC010000217.1 GCA_030840105.1 Microbacteriaceae bacterium | reverse complement strand
GCAACTCGACGGTTGTCGTCAATGCCCAGATGGACAACTCGACGGCGACGAAGACGACCAACACCTACACCATTCCGACGGGAACACCCCAGGTCAGCTCGAGCGAGCAGAAGGAGACCTACTCCGGCACGGGAGCGGCGGCAGCGGCGGGTGTGCTCGGCACCACCAGCACTTCGGGTGTTTCTGCGTCGACCAATGGAACCTCGAACACGACCGCAGGTGGCGCAGGCGGCAGCTATACCTCAGACAACCTGACGAAAGACAACGCGCTGAACAGCACGACCGAAACTCAGCAGATCCCGTCGGGTGGGCTCCAACGAGAGACCATTTCCGTCGCTGTCAACCGGTCGGCTGCCGCCAAGAATGGGATGACAGTCGGCGCGCTTCAGTCGCTCGTGACGAACGCAGCGGGCGTCCAGGCTGCGCGTGGAGATGCGGTCTCAGTCCAACTCCTCAATTTCTCGACGGCCGGCGCCCAACAGGCTCAGCAGGCTCTTGCCCAGGCGCAGGCCCAAGCGCAGCAGAACCAGCTCGCCGGATGGATCCAGGATGGGGTGGTCGGGGGTGTGATAGCGGCCGTCATCATTGGAGGGCTCATCGTCCTCAGGCGTTTTCGTTCCCGCCCGGACGCACCTGCTGTCGCGGTCGAGCAGCCGGCCGTGTTCGAGACTGTCTTCCCGCAGCTGACGACTCCGACGACGGGAGAGGGCGTGGACGCCGCTCGACGAAGAGTGGAAATCGACCGTCTTGCCGAGAACGACCCTCAGCGTGCCGCCGAATTCTTGCGCGGCCTGATGGATGATCGGAAACTCTCGTGAGTGAGTTGGTGACGGAGGAGCTGTCCGGCGCTCAAAAAGCTGCCGTCGTCCTGATGAACATGGACCAGGCCACCGCCGCGCACGTCATGCAGCAACTCAGCGCCGCGGAGTCTGAAGAGATTGTCGCCGAGATCATGCGGCTGCAGCGGGTCGACCCGAAAGTTGCCGAGTCTGCTCTCGTCGAGTTTCATGAACTGACCATGACGTCATCGGCTCGCACCCGTGGCGGCAGGGATGTCGCGGTTGGCCTGCTCGAGGCATCTTTCGGCTCTGAGAAGGCCGCCGGCGTGATGTCACGTGTCGCGTCATCGATAGCGGGTCGCGCGTTCGAGTTTTTGGATGCCGCTGAGCCGAACCAGGTCGCCCTGCTTCTTGACGGCGAGCTTCCGCAGACGATCGCCATGGTGCTGGCGCACCTCCGACCGGAGCAGGCATCCGGCGTGCTGTCCGCATTGGATGCGAGAATTCGCACGGATGTCGCGCACTGCATCGCGACGATGAACAGCGCGAGTCCGGAAGCCGCCAGAATCATCGCGGACACGCTTCGGGTTCGGGCCGATGCCGTGGTCACGCAAAAGGCGGGGTCGGAAACGGTCGGCGGGGTACAGCCGCTCGTGGATATCATCAACCGGTCCAGTGTGTCCACGGAGAAGGCACTGCTCGATGAACTCGAGGCACGTGACCCCGATCTGGCGGCGGAGGTCAGATCCCGCATGCTGACCTTCAACGACATCGTCAAACTTGAATCGCGCGATGTGCAGCAAGTTCTGCGCGGTATGGACAGTGCCACTATTGCGCTGGCGATCAAGGGTGCGCCCGTCAACGTTGAAGAAGTGATCAGGGCAAACCTGTCTGAGCGGAACCGTGAGGCGCTCGATGAGGAACTCGCGGTCATCGGCAGTGTGCGGTTATCCAAGGTCGAGGAGGCGCGCTCGGAGATCGTGCGTGCGATCCGAGATCTTGAAGCAGAAGGTCTGATCTCGATGCAGCGTTCGGACGAGGAATATGTCGAATAGTGCATTCACCCCGGTGCTCTATCCGAAGCTCGACCCGGACCCGCAACCGGGCACATCATCCGCCCACGCTCGCGGTTATGCAGCCGGCTTCTCTGAAGGTCTGCGCCGTGCGGCCGAGGAAGAACGGCTGGCTGAGAGCGTTCGGCAGGCCGAGCTGCGGGCCTTCCTCGCCGATGGCGAGGTTCGGCTGGCTCGTGCCATCGCTGCGCTCGGCGCCGCTGTCTCCCAGCTGAACGCTCGCCTCGCACCGGTGATCGACGACGTGGATGCCGTGTTGGTCGAGGCGGCTCTCGAGCTGGCGGAGGCGGTCTTGCAGCGAGAGGTGCAGGAGGGCCACGTCACCACCGCAGACACCCTGCGGCGCGCGGTGGCGTTGGTACCGGACGAACAGACCGTCACAGTGCGGATGAGTCCGGTCGACCTGGAAAAGCTCGGCGACATCAACACCGCCAACATCGTCGTCACAGCGGATGCGGCCATTTCCCCCGGGGACGCGATCACCACGTTGCCTCACGGCTGGCTCGATGTTCGGCTCTTCGCAGCTCTCGAGCGGGCGAAGAGTGTCCTGACCGGAGTGCAGTCGTGACCGGGTATCGGCCGGGCGGGTCGAGATTCGCTTCAGCACTGCGAGCTGCGTCACCGGAACGCGTCGGGGTGGTGTCATCGGTCGTCGGTCTGGGTATCGACGTTGCCGGGCTGGACGGCGCGGTCGGGGACCTTGTGCGCATCGGCGAGGATGGCGGACGCTCCAGCCACGCGCAGATCGTGTCCACAAAACCCGGATTGGTCACCTGCATGCCGCTGACGGCATCCTCGGCTCATCCGATCGGAACTCCAGCCAGATTTGAACGTGAAGCGCTCATGGTGCCGACGGGCCCGCCGCTTCTCGGCAGGGTTGTCGACGGACTCGGCCGACCGATCGACGGCAAGGGCGACCTGCAAACCGACGACTGGGTTCCCCTGCCGAATACGGCGCCGAGCCCTCTCGAGCGTTCCAGGATCACCGAGCCGTTACAACTGGGCGTTCGCGCGCTGGACACCCTGCTTTCCACTGGGCGCGGGCAACGACTCGGCCTTTTCGCCGGGTCAGGTGTCGGCAAGTCGTCTCTGTTGTCGATGATCGCCCGGGGAACAGACGCAGAAGTTTCGGTGATCGCACTCATCGGGGAACGCGGCCGCGAGGTTCGCGAATTCCTTGAGGACGACCTCGGGCCCGAGGGGCTGGAGCGTTCGATTGTCGTCGTTTCGACGTCGGATGAACCGGCATTGATGCGCTTGCGGGCCGCGTTCGTCGCGACTCGCATCGCGGAGTCCTTTCGTGACCGTGGTGCGCACGTCATGCTGATGATGGATTCGCTCACCCGTGTCGCAATGGCTCAACGCGAAATTGGCCTGTCTGCTGGCGAACCCCCTGCGACTCGCGGATATCCGCCGTCGACATTCTCGACGCTTGCTTCGGTGCTCGAGCGCGCAGGAACGGCCGCGTCCGGGTCGATCACCGGGATCTATACCGTTCTGGTCGATGGCGACGACCACAATGAGCCGATCGCCGATGCCGCGCGCTCGATTCTGGATGGGCACGTCGTGCTCGACCGTACGCTCGCCGTCACCGGACACTTCCCGTCCATCGACGTCCTTGGCTCCATCTCGCGCCTGGCCTCCAAGATCACGGCGTCGGAGCGGATGTCGTTGGCGACGGTCCTTCGCAAGGTGGTGTCTGCCCGGCGCAGCGCCCAGGACCTGCTCGACGTCGGCGCGTACAAGCCCGGCGCCAGCCCGCTCGTCGACGCGGCGGTCCAGTTCGAGTCCGAGATTGACGCGTTCTTGCAGCAGCGTATGGATGAGCGTTCGACGATGGAGTCTGCCTGGACCCAATTGCGGGATCTCACCAGGAAGTTTGGAGTCGTCGCATGAGGCAATTCTCGCTTGCTGGTTTGCTCAGGGTCCGGGACCTCGAAGAACAGCGTGCCGCCGTGGATCTTGCCACTGCCAATCACGCGCTCAACCGAATTCGTTCGCATCGATTGAAGACGCTGGCCCTCCTCGCCGAAACGACGGTCGACGTCTCTGGCGCCGCGAACCTGGCTGCGGCTGCGGCGGCGCGCGCCTCCGCGCAGACGATGCTCACTGAATTGGCGATGATGCACAACCGGGCCGACCAGGAAACTCAGGACGCAACGAAGGCGCACAACGCGGCGCGGGCGAAGTCTCTCGCGCTTGAGAAGCTTCAGGTTCGCCACGCGGAGGCCGAGCATGCATCCGATCTGCGAGCCGAGCAGTCAGCCCTGGACGAAATAGCCATCGGGGGATGGCGCCGAGGGGAGAAGGGGGTAACCAGATGAGCATCGCGGATGCGATCAGCAGCGTTCAGAGCATCGAAGCCCAGATCATTCAGATTTCCGGGATCGCGCCGGGCTCCACCGTGAGTTCAGCTGGTTCCACCGGGGGAGCATCCTTCGCCTCCACGCTGGATTCCGTGTCCGGTCAGACGGTAACCCCGTCGGCAGGACAGATGGTCGACAACGGGACCACCGGGGCCGACGTCGTCGCCGACGCACAACAGTACATCGGGGTTCCGTACGTCTTCGGTGGCACGACAACGTCGGGAATGGATTGTTCGGGCCTCGTGCAGCGCGTATACGAAGACCTCGGAATCCAGTTGCCTCGGCTGGTCTCTGGGCAGTCGACGATCGGAGAGTCCGTTCCTTCGCTTGCCGATGCGCAGCCGGGGGACATCATCTCCTGCGATGGCGGAAATCACATTGTGATCTATGCCGGTAACGGCATGATCATCCAGGCGCCCAAACCCGGCGAAAAGGTCGAAGAGGTCAAGAACTGGATTACGCCATCGAATGTCGTGTCGATTCGACGCATCGTGCCGGCGCAATCGACGGACACCAGCTCGGCGACCGGCACCAGTTCGCAGTTGAATGCACTCGGACAGCTTCTCGGGTCCTCAGGCAGCAGCAGCCAATTGGCATTCGCGTCAGTTCTGGGGAGTAGCACTCCGGATACAACCAGTTCACTGCTCACCGCGCTGATGTCTGAAGCCGCGTCGTGAGCGCGAGCGTCGCAGCGATCGCACCTGTCGTACCTGTCGCCGCAAGTGCCCCGACGAGTACGGCAACAGACACGCCATCTGGCGGTTTTGGCGCTGCACTCACTGGTGCGATCAGTGAACAATCGGGGAACGACTCTGGATCCAGGGACGGCGGGTCGAACTCGGGCAAGGAGCAGGGGCAAGCCGAATCGGGAAGCCACGCGCTTCCGAGTCCAGGCGGTGATGCTGTCTCGAAGGCAGGAGCATCCGCCCCTCCGGCCGTGACCGCGAATCCGGGAAAGCCGGTCGCCGGTGACGCTGAGACTGCGGCGCAGGCCAGTGCTGCCAAACCGCAGACTCCGGGCGATCAGGCGCACTCTCTGCCTCTCCGCCCGATAGGCCCGCCCTTGGCGGGGGGCGGAAAGAGCGCCTGGAGTGCCAAAAGGGCCGCCAGCACAGCGTTGCCTGATTCAGCCAGCCAGCCGGCGTCACCGCTCGCAACCGTGCAGACGGTCCAACCGACTACGCCGCAGCCATCGAACACTCGCCCGACGGACCAGGGCCAGAATCAGGCACCGGCCCAGGCGCAGGCTGCAGACGCACAAGCCAGCGCTCTGGCCGAATATCAAGCTGTACCTGTCACGCAGACTTTCCCCGCTTTCCCGGCCGGGGGTGGTAGTGCTCCGCAGTCCCTGTCGAGCCCCCCACCCCGGATATCGCTGGCAGCACGCGTGGGCGCAGCAATGACAGCGTCGACGTCCGCTGTCGGTGTGAAGACTTCCGGCTCGTCGGCCGCATCGGCATCAAGCCCTCTGGCGTCGGCCTTTGTGGCCTCCGTCCCCGGCGCGTCGACCGTCGCGGGGACCGGTGTCGTGCAGACCGGCCCAGCGGCTCCGGCTGGCCTCCTCGGCGACGAGCACACCGCTACGCCGGCGCATCCTTCGTCTGAATCGACCCCGGCGATCCAGCTGCCGGTCCCGGCGCCGCCCATTGAGCACCTCGCACCGGTTTCGCCTGTGGTCAGCCCGCAGTCGGCCGCTCAGGCTGCACCTTTGCAGCAGCAACTCGCCAGACCCATGATCAGACTGGCAAGCGCCGAGAACGGTGCACACACGCTCGTCGTTCGGGTTGCCCCGGATGATCTCGGACCGGTCACGATCCAGGCACACATCAGCGACGCGGGGGTGAAGATCGAGCTCTTTGCGCCGAATGAAGCCAGCCGTGAGGCAATCAAGCAAATACTGCCCGAATTGCGGCGTGACCTGACGTCGACGGACGGTTCCGTGTCCGTTTCTGACCAGAATGCGCCAAGTGCCGATAGTGACGAGCGCGCCCGCCAACCGCGGGCGGCACCACAGGACGGCGGCAGTCGCACAGCACGGGAGCTGCCGAATGTCTCGACTCTGAGCCCATTGAGCGGATCGAGTGCACACGCACTCGACGTCTTTGCCTAACCTGAGGAGGAAAACCCTTGTCCATAGTGGATTCAGTCGGTTCGGCTTCGACCCCGACATCGCTCTATTCCCCGCCAGCCACGACCCAGCCAAGCCAGTCGATGACTGCCCAGGATTTCATGCAGTTGCTGATCGCCCAGCTGCAGAACCAGGATCCCACGCAGCCGATGGACTCGGCCGCGATGGTTCAGCAGACGACCGAGCTCGGCATGATGCAGTCGCTCAGTTCCGTGCAATCGAATACCGACTCCAGCTACCTCCTCCAAATGCAGACTGCAGCCGCTGACCTGATCGGGAAAACGGTCACGTACAACGACGCGAACGGAGTCTCAACCTCCGGACTCGTCTCCAGCGTTTCGTTCAACGGATCGACCCCGACTGTCACCGTGAATGGCGGCGACATTGATCTCTCCAGGGTGCTTGGCATCAGTTCGACGCCGACGGCCTAATGTCCGACAGAACATCCATCGCAAGCCCAGTTCGACCGATCGCACAGAAAGGCGCTCACCATGCTCCGCTCCCTTGACTCCGGAGTTTCCGGTCTCCAGGCACAACAGACCATGCTCGACGTGGTCAGCAACAACATCGCAAACGTCAACACCACCGGCTATAAGTCCTCTTCCGTCGAGTTCGAGGACACCATGTCGCAGCTTCTCAACAGTGCCTCGGCACCTCAGGGCGGCCAGGGCGGGACCAACCCGGCGTCGGTCGGGCTCGGTGTGCGGGTCGCGGGCATCGCGACCAACTTCACCGAAGGCTCCGCTGAGACCACCGGCGTCGGCACCGACGTGATGATCAACGGCGATGGCTTCTTCGTTGTCAGTAACGGCGGTCAGACCGAGTACACGCGTGCGGGCGCGTTCACCCCGGACTCCAACGGAAATCTGGTTTCGCCTGACGGCGCGATCGTTCAAGGGTGGTCGGCGACGAACGGCGTGGTCAACACAGGAACTCCGATTTCCAACCTCACACTGTCAACGACGGACATCTCGTCTGCTCGGGCCACGACGACCGCAACCGTCACCGGAAACCTTCCAGACGGGGATGCCGTCGGCCAGACGGTCAACAGCGATGTCGGCGTTTACGATGCGTCGGGCAACCAGCGCGACCTCAACCTCACCTTCACTCGCACCGCGACGGGATGGGACGTCAGCGCGGTCGACGCGAACGGGACCACGACGACCGGATCACTCGCGTTTACCAATGGAGTGATCTCGAGCGGACAGACCCTGGCAGTCGGCGGAATCACGGTCGATATGTCGCAATTGTCCGGATTCGCGGGAATTTCGTCTGCGAGCGTCTCGGGTCAGAATGGCAACGCGGCGGGAACCCTCCAGTCATACACGGTGACCTCAGATGGAACAATCGAGGGTTCATTCTCAAACGGCGCGAAGCAGGCGATCGGTCAGATCGCGTTGGCGAACTTCTCGAATCCAAACGGTCTCGAGAAGACGGGTAACTCCAACTTCACGGCGACGGCGAACTCCGGTCTTCCGCAGATCGGGGTCGCGGGTAACGGCAGCCTCGGATCGTTGTCGAGCGGTGAACTCGAAGGCTCGAACGTTGATCTCTCCCAGGAGTTCACCAACCTGATCGTCGCCCAGCGCGCCTTCCAGGCATCCGCTCGTGTCATCACCACGTCGGATGACGTGCTGCAGGAGCTGATCAGCCTGAAGCCCAACTAACCTTCACGCCCCGATCCGCCGGACCACAGCGTGCCCGGTGCGCCCTCTTGCCAGGCGCGCCGG
>JAUZGC010000168.1 GCA_030840105.1 Microbacteriaceae bacterium | reverse complement strand
CGGACAACACTCACGGCACCGCTCGCACCCCACGGATGGCCGAGGGCGAGTGCGCCGCCATCGGAGCAGACGCGGCTGTCCACCACCCCGTCGCGCACCAGGCCGAGCTCCAGCAGGACGGCCAGTGTCTGCGCCGCAAAAGCTTCGACGATCTCGAAGGCAGCGACGTCGTCGAGCGAGATACCCGCCTCCGCAAGCGCCTGGTTCACGGCGGCGACCGGACCGATTCCGGGGAGGGCTGGATCGCATCCGATGGTCGCCGTCGCCACGATGGCGAGACCGGGGGCGGACCCGCGGCGCGCATTCGGCACCAGGGCGACCGCGGCAGCGCCGTCGCTGATCCGGCACGAGTTGCCCGCCGTGACAGTGCCCGGCGAATCGCCCCCGATGCCGGGGAACAGCAGTGGGAAGCGACCGAGCATCGCGGGCATGCCTGCGCGCGGTCCGTCGTCCGCGCGCACTCCGTCGACCGCGACGAGTTCCTCGTTGAATCGGCCGGCCAGCTGGGCGTCGAGGGCGAGCCGGTGGCTCCGCGCAGCGTAGTCGTCCTGGTAGCCGCGGCCGACGCTGTGCAGCGCGGCGAGGGCCTGGGCGGCCGGCCCCATCTCGGGATCGGGGAACCCGTCGGGGGCGAAGGGCGCCCGCGCATATGCGACCCCATCGACGGACCGGGCCGGCGCGGTCGAGGCGCTCTCGACGCCGCCGGCGATCTGCATCCGTTCGTCGCCCGCCCTGATTGCCTGGGCTGAAGCGACGATGGATGCCAGTCCGCTCCCGCATTGCCGGTCGATGGTCATGCCCGGCACGGTCGTCTCCAGCCCGGCTGCCAAAACTGCCAGCCGTGCCGTGTTTCCTCCTGGTCCCATGCAGTTGCCGAGTACGACGTCGCCGATGATGAGCTCGGCATCGGTGGCTCGCGTGGCATCCTCGACGCACGCACCGACCACGTGCGCGGCCAGCCTCTCCGCGGTGACCAGGGAAAGGCGGCCACCGGTAGTGGCAATCGGGGTGCGACGCGCGGCGACGACCACGGGAATACGTGGGTCACTCAAGGCGAACCGTTTTCTCTGACATCACGTCGTCCCTGATCTGGGCCCGCGCGGGCTTGCCCGTCGTCGTACGGGGCAGCTGCTGTGCCCAGAACCAGCGACGTGGCAGGTGAGTACCCGCCAACCGGGTGCGAGCGTGCTCGCGCAGTTCGCTTGCGGAGGGTCGTGGATAGTCGGCGCTTGTCTGCACGACCGCGGCGACGAGGGATCCGGCGCCGGCGTTCGGGAGGCCGAACACGACCGCATCCTCGACTCCAGGGATGGAGCGGAGCGCGGCCTCGACGTCCTCGGGCACGACGGTAGCGGCGGCGGTCAGGATCGCGCCATCTGCGCGCCCATGCAGTTCGACCGTGCCGGATTCGGTCAGCTCGGCCAGATCGCCGACCGTGCCCCAGCCCTGGTCATCGCGGCGGAACGAGCCGGTCGCGTCGCCGACGTAGCCGGCCGCGAACGTGGACGAACGCACCCACAACTCGCCGTCGGCCACACGGAGCTCGACGCCGTCGAACGCGCGAAGGCCGGTGCCGTCGACATCAACCGCGACGAACGAGAGCTCGGCTGCGCCGTAATACGAGACGACGCGGATGCCGACCGCCGCCGCTCGCCGGCGGAGTGCATTCTCGATCCGGGCCCCGCCCACCAGCGCGACCCGCAATCGGTGAGCAGCGCCGCGCTCGATCAGGTCGAGTACTGCGCCGGTCGCGGTCGGAGTTGCGTGCATCACCGTGGCATCGGCGAGATCGAGGGCCGTCACCGTGTGTGCCTGAGGAAGTCGGACGGCCGCGCCTGCGGACAGCGCGTGAATGACGGAGAAGAGTGACATCGACGAAGCAAGCGGCGCCGGCAGGTATACGACGTCGTCCTGCGTGAGGTCGAGCAGTCCGGTGACGGTGGGGAACGACATGGCCCAAGAACGATCGGACCGCACGACGACCCGGGGGGTGCCCGTGCTGCCTGACGTGAACGTGGCCCATTGGGCGCCCGGCGCCGGAGGCACAGACTCGGCAAACTCGCGCAAACGCGTCCAGAAGCCCGCATCCCACCGGTCGTCCCCGAGTAACGGAACTCCCCCGGCTGCACGCACGGCACGTGCGGTGGCCAGCGACCGGACCGGATTCGAGTCTACGATCGGGACGACCCGACCCGGCTCGTCCGCGCCCGCAAGGAGGGAGGCATCCGTTAGCTTTTCGAGTTGCGCCGAGGTCACGACATCGGATCCGCGGAGCACCGCGACTCGGCCGGTTGTCACCTCGCCGCCTCGTCGCTGATTGTCGAGTCGGCGGACTGATCCGTTTTTACCGGCTTGGCACTGTGCGCCACGGAGCTCTCCGAACCGAAAGCGCGAGGGTAGGCGCGCCAGAGAGCCACCGTGATGAGTGTGGCGACGACCGACTTGAGGATGTCGCCTGGCAGGAAGACGGTGCTGGCGACGGCCGTCTGGGCCAGCGGGAGCTGGGTAGCCCACGCCTGCACGGGGATGCCGACCGCGTAGACGACGACGATGCCGCCAACGACGCAACCGAGCGCCGTGCGCCACCAGATGGGCCTGCGGCGGTCGGCTCGCACGATGAGACCGATCACGAATGCGCCGATGATCCAGCCGATCAGGTAGCCGACCGATGGGCCGACGAACACACCAAGGCCGCCGCGTCCACCGGAAAGCAAGGGCAGGCCCACCGCGACCAGGACTTCGAAGACCACGACGGCTGCGGCTCCGCGCCACGGGCCGAGGATCACGCCGGCAAGCATCACGCCGAGTGTCTGTGCCGTGATCGGGACGGCGCCGCCGAACGCCGGGATCGCGCCAGGGAGGCCGAGCACTGCGATGATGGCTGCGAACACTGCGATCCGTGCCCCGTCGCGGATGTCGATGTGAAAGTTCTGAGTCACTCTGTGCTCCTTGCCTGCCGCTGGATACCGTCGTCGTGGGCCTACGTCGTTTCATGAACAGCGTTCACCTGAACGATGTTCAGGTCAATGTTACGATACCCACATCATGATGAAATCGCTCGACTCCGTGACGAAGTATCCGCGCCACTCACGTGACGATGTCGTCGTGGCGGCTATCGGAATCCTCGACGAGTACGGCCTGCCCGACCTGACGATGCGTCGTCTCGCCGCCACCCTCGACGTCCAGCCGAGCGCTCTCTACTGGCACGTCACGAACAAGCAGACCCTGCTCGCTCTGATTGCGGATCGCATCCTCGCCGGCGCACCGCGAACCGAGCACGGAACTGACTGGAAGATGGCGACCCGTCAACAAGCAGGCGCGCTTCGCGATGCCCTTCTCGCATACCGTGATGGCGCCGAAGTCGTGTCATCCACTCTTGCGCTGGGACTGGGTGCCGAGGATGCGGCCGGCCGGCTCGCCGAGGCGATCGCCGGCGGCGGATTCGAGGCCCGAACCAGCGAGCTCGCAGCGGATACCCTCCTCCACTTCATCCTCGGCCACGCCTCGCACGAGCAACAGCGGATCCAGGCCGACAGCCTCGGAGTCGTCACCCCGGAGCGGTCCAGCAGCCCCGACGACGTCTCGACGCCCACCGAGGATGTCGACAGCTTCGACTTCGGGGTCACGCTGCTGCTGAGTGGTCTGGACGCCCAGACGCGGGTACGCTCCGACGCGCACTGACGAGGCCCCTCCCGGCCGCTGATGGTGCCTGCGATTGCCGGGCACCTGCGCGCCGCGCTTACAGCCCGAGGATTCCCGCTGCAACGATGACCGCGCTGGCCCCGAACGAGACCACGAGCAGGATGACGTCGCCGCGGGTGAGGTGCGGTCGTTCGACAGCGACCTGCGGCACTCCGCCGCGGAGCGTCATCGCCCGGCCGAATTCGGTCGCCCGCCGCTGTGTCGCCGCCAGGACTGCGGTGAGCACGTCAACGAGGGCGCCCCACGCTGCGCTCACGCCACGGATGCGCCCCGCGCTCCGAAGACGGCGCGCGGCAATAAGAACCCGCAACTCGTCGAAGAACAGGGGAACAGCGCGCACCGCAAGAGCGGTCGTGAGCGACCACTCGTTGACCGGAACACCAATCCAGCGCAGTGGCGACCAGAGCACGGCCACTGCCGGGGCCACGTCGGCGAGCGGGGTCGTCCACACAGTGATTGCCGCAAGCAACGTCAGAACCGCAGTCAACGACATCAACATGACGAAGGCAGGGAGCCCGCCGCCGGGCCAGGCGAAGAGTGCCGTGACGACAATGACGACCCAGACCGCTCGCGGAAATCGCGGAATGGCCGAGGCGGTCGCGCGTGCGACGCGGAAACCCGCGAGCGTGACGAGGCAGAGGACCCCCAGCGTCGTCCAGGTCGGGAAAGCCACAGCCGTGATCGTCAGCACAGTGAGGGCGAGAAGCTTGCTCCCCGCCCAAGCGCGGTGCAGGGGGGTCTGGCGCGGGAGAACACGCAGGATGACCGAGCCGACATCCGCGCGAGCCGGTCGCGGCATCCGATTGGCCGTGCTCATGTGGGTGTTCCGTTCTCGAGGTGAAGCACCCGAGGGCAGAGCTCTTCGAGCCCCGCGAGGTCATGCGAGATGACCGCGATCGCCAGGCTGCGCTCGTCCCGGACCGCCCGCAGCGTTGCGACAAGGTCTCCCCGGGCGGCGGGATCGAGACCGGCGAACGGCTCATCCAGCACCAGCACGCGTGGTTGACTCGCCAGGATGCCTGCGATCGCCACGCGGCGCTGCTGGCCACCGCTCAACGCGTCGATGCCGCGGTCGGCAAGACCGCCGGGGAGTCCGACAGTCTCAAGCCAGTGCTCCGCGAATGCGCCGTCGTCTCGGTGTTGCGATCGCGCAGCACGACCGGCCGCCGAGAGGATGTCCTCGCGGACGGTGCGCTTCTGAAGCTGGAGCCGAGCGTGCTGGAAGGCCAGGGCGACCGATCCGATCCGGTCAGCGACGGGGCTGCCGTCCAACTCGCAGAACCCGTCGGTCGGTCGGAGAAGCCCCGCAAGCATCCATGCCAGCGTTGTCTTGCCCGACCCGTTCTCGCCGGTGATCAGGATGCCGTCTCCCGGCCCGAGGTCGAGGTCGATGCCCGCCAGCGTTCGATGCTCCCACGGGGTTCCGAGAGCGTGTACGTACGCGGCGCCGCGCACCCGGAGGAGTGGTGCCGGCTCCGTCGTGCGATCGCGCTTGTCCTGCGAGCCTATTTCCGGCGTCAGTGATGCGACCAGGTCGCCCGTGTCGGGTGACCGAACCGCCGACCCGGGTCCGGGTGGCCGGTATGCATGCGCGCGCTCCGCGCGATCGAATTCGACGCGCCCGTCCCGCATCCGCAGCACCCGGTCGGCCCGTCGGCCGTCTGCAGCATTGTGCGAAATGAGCACGACCGTCGTCCCGAAGCGCTGTGGGAGATCGGCAAGGAGCTCAGTGAGCTCGGCCCGTCCGGCGGCGTCGACCATGGCGGTTGCCTCGTCGGCGATGAGCAAGGCCGGACGGCGCGCAAGTGCCGCCGCAAGACCCAGTCGTTGCAGCTGCCCACCGGAGAGCGACGCGGTAGTGCGATCGCGCATCGTGGGGAGACCGACCAGGTCGAGCAGTTCGTCCACGTCGACGGAGGCGGGATCATCCACTCCCCAGAGGATGTCGTCGACCACGCGCGCCCCGAGCGCACCGACCTCGGCTCGTTGCGTCAGCAGTGCAGTACCACCCACCGCGCCGAGCCCGACTCCTCCGGGCCGTTCCACGTTCCCGTCGTTGACGGCAAGACCTGCAAGCACGAGGGCGAGTGTCGACTTGCCGGAGCCATTCGGTCCTTCGACGACGAGGAATTCGCCTGTGCCGATTCTCAGATCGACGCCGTCGAGCGCCGGGTTGGCGTGCCTTGGATACTGAACCCGGACTCCATGGAGTTCCACCGGAAGCGGCCCGACCGCCTTCCCTGCGTCGGCCAGATGGGCCGATTCCAGCGGATCAGCCACGGAGATCCAATCGAGCCGCGCGAGGATCGCGGTGAGGAGACGCCAGCTGGTGAACACCGCGCACGGCACAGCCACCAGCACTGCGACTGCTACCCACATCCACCACGCCGTTCCGACCGTCGCAGCCGCGTCGGTGAGCGCGCGTGTTACCGGGCCGAGGCCAGGAAAGCTGCTGAGGAACCGGGCGATTCCGACGACGGTTCCCCCTACCGCGTCGATGGTGAGCGTACGAGACACCGGCAGCAGGAGCAGGAGCCCAATTGCGGCTAGAGCGGATGTCGGCGCTAGAACCGCCGAGATCGCTGCCATGGTCCACGCTCCCCGCCCGCGCCGGTGCGCAGATCCGACGACTCCCCCGACCATGCCGCTGCCGATCACGACCATGCCAGCCGTCACACCGCCGATGAGGAAACAGGTCACGGCAGCCGCAGCGAGGGCCGCGACCAGCGCGCGGATCCGAAAGCGGTCGGCGATGATCGCGAGCGGTATCATCCCGAGCAACTCCACGGCGCCGGTGCGCGGGAGGAGAGCCCCGATCGTAACCACGGTGACGGATGCCGCTGCCAGCATCGCGGCCGCGGCGACCTCGCGCGCGCTGAGTGCACCCCTACCCCCGCGCGCCGTCATAGTTTCAGTATCGGTGGGCAGACATGGGGGAAGGCTGGAGCTTCGCGGTCAGGTCGCATGCAACGTGGCTCGGAAATTGAGAGACGACGGCACCGTTACGATCTGATTGCCTGCTCGAGTCTCCATCCGGCGACCCGCGACTCGTGGAAAGGTCCCCGGCCGCTTTTCAGGAACTGGGGTGCATCGAAGACGACAACCCAGACGAGGTTTCGACTTCCTGAGGTCCCCGAAGTTCCAAACATGATGTTGTCGTCGCGTGAGACGATGACCCCCGACGGCTCCCCCGCCCAGTCGTCATCGCCCTGGGACGCATCCGGTTTGATGACGACTTGCATTCCAATGCCAAGCCTGTCGGCGTCGTCATCTCGCTGACTCGCGCGCCACCGTCCGAACATGTCATCCGTTCCGTATTGGAAAGGCGGTCAGGCGGCGATCAGCTGCAACACGTGGTACACGACATACGCCGGCCAGACGATCGCCTGGAGCAGTCCGAGGATGACACCCCAAAATGAGCCGTCCGACACAGAGACGAAGTAGATGGCGGCTCCGACATACGCCACCAGAAAGATGAAGCCCCACGGGCCCTCTCGCACTATCGTGCGCCCGCGACCCGCTGTAGCCATCTGTTCCACCCCTCCTGAGGTCTGTGACGACCTCATGGCAAGAAGGTTAGCCGCCGGGCGCGCAGAGCGACACCCGTCGGGCACACTGAAGCTACGCCTGTGCCCCCTTGGCCTGAAGTTCGCCAATTTGCTTGCGAGCTGCAGCAACGAGATCGTCGTTGGTATTGGCATGTCCGCCGAGGCCCCAGCCGCCTGGAATGGCCTCGGTGAGCAGCACCCATGTCCGCTCCTTCACGCTCGGATCCGCTGCAGCATTCGCCACGAGTTCGGTGAGCTGCTCGACGACGGCAAGCTGCTTGTCGCGGTCGAGTGCGCCGGCGTTGGTGGTCACCTGCACTCGAACGTAGTTCGTGTCCCCGTCCACGTTCGAGAGGTCGCCCTGAGGCAGTTCGTGAATGAATCCAGCGGTGTTCTGCCGGAACATTGGGATGTCGGGAACAGCTTCAATCGTCTTCAGAGTGCTGGCCAGGTCCCGCGCCAGTTGGTGCTTGTCGGCGAAAGTGCCGACAGTTGCGTACACGTCGATCATTGGCATTTCGGGTTCTCCTTAGTGTTTATTTGAAACCGGTTAATCGCTCTGCGTGATGTGAGAGCTAAATTGCGGTTCGGCCACCGTCGACAGAGATGATCGCGCCGGTCACGTAACTCGCGCGAGGTGAGGCGATGAACCCGATGACGTTTGCGATCTCCTCGGGCTGAGCGGCACGACCGAGAAGGGTGGTCTCACCAAGCGCCTTGATTCTCGCCGGGTCGGATGCGGTGTAGACCGGTCCGGGCGCAATCGCGTTCACGCGCACGCCACGCGGGCTGTACTCCGCGGCCCACGAGCGGGTGAGTCCCACCAGCGAGAGTTTCGTGGCGCCGTACGCGGCTCGGCCGACCAGGCCGATAAGCCCGGCCATGCTGGCGAGGCTGATGATGCTCCCGCTCCCCTTGGCGGCCATCGCCGGTGCGAAGCCCGAAACGAGGAGGTATGGCGCACGGACGTTGGTATCGAACAACGCGTCGAACTTTTCGGCATCAAGATCGACGGAGGCGCCGGCCCAAGCGAAGCCTGCGTTGTTCACAAGGATGTCGACCTCACCGGCTTCGTCCACAAGCGTCCGGACGCCTTCGGTTGTGCCGATATCCGCGGCCACGAAGCGCGCGTGTCCGCCGGTGAGTTCAATCTCTTCGATGACCTGTGTCCCTCGGCCCGCGTCTCGCCCGTGGACCAGCACGGTCGCCCCCTGGGCAGCGAGTTGGAAAGCGACCGCTCGTCCGATGCCCGAGGTTGCTCCGGTAACCAGTGCAACCTGGCCTTCGAGGTCTTTGATCTGTGCTTCCGACATTTCTTGCTCCTAGGGGACCGCGCCGGCCCTTTTATACTGGTCTGTCTAAGTAATGACGAGATTAGACCGATCTGTATAAGAATGCAAGTGAATCGCATCACTGTTTTAGACAGATCGGTCCTATAGACTGTGGGGATGGCAGAGAAGGCAGTAGATACAAAGAAGGTGTCGCCGCGGCAGAGGCTTCTGGCCGCGGCGGATGAGCTCTTCTATAACGAGGGCGTCCATGCCGTAGGCATCGATCGCGTCATCGAAAAGGCGGGCGTGGCCAAGGGCTCGCTCTACTACAACTTTGGCGGCAAGGATGACCTGATCAGGGAGTATCTGCTCGGGCGCCACGCTGCATGGACGGCTCGCATCGACGGGGCACTCACTGAAACGCAGGATCCTGGCGAGAGGATACTTCTCGTGTTCGACGTACTTGAGACGTTGTTTTCCGATCCCGGATACCGCGGTTGTTCCTTTATGAACGCTGTCGCCGAAGCCCCGGTTGGTGGGCCGGAGCTCCGGGCCGCCGCGAACTTTCGATCCTGGCTGCACGAGCTCTTCGGTCAGCTCGTCGCAGCTCTGGACGTGCGAAACACGCAAGAGCTCACCGATCAGCTGGTGATCCTGTATGACGGGGCCGTCACCGCGGCCCAGATGGACAACTCTCCCCAAGCAGCAGCCACTGCGAAGACGCTCGCGGCGATGGTCGTCGCATATTCGCTCTCCGAAAATCGAGTGGCATAGTCTCCGCGCATGGCTCGTGGGCCGCTTTCAACAGCTACGCGAATGTGGCTCCCGGGCCGGTACCAACGGATGCCGCGACAGCCAGCGCGCTTCGTTCAAGGAACGCCACGATCTGTTCGGAGGGCAGGTCCGTCTTGAGCGCACCTTCAACGAGAGCCTCCTCGGCGAACGCCACCCAGGAGCGCAGTGCAATGCGAAGCAACTCGGAGTCAGCGGCTCCCAACTCGCGGAAGACGGCGATCACGCGCTCGGCCTGTACGGCTCGCGCCTGCTCAAGGGCCTCGCGCACTTCTGCGTCGCCGCTCGCCGCGCCGCGGACGAGCGAATAAAAGGTTCCCCGATGGTCGCGCACGAACTGGACGATCCGCGTCAGGGTGTCACGCAGCCGATCGAGTGGCGCGAGCTCCGGTGAGGGAGCTGTGGCGTTCAGCATGCTGTCTCGGGCAGTGCGTGCGACCTCGCCGTGGAGGCCCTTCTTCGAGCCGAAATAGTGGAAGAGAAGTCCCCGCGAGACGCCCGCCTGCGCGGACAGGTACTCGATAGTGAGCGATTCCAGTGGATGGTCCACAAGGTAGGACACGCCGAGCGCCACAAGCTGCGCGCGGCGCTCGTCCGGAGTCAGGCGGGTGCGCCGATCCGCTTCCATGAGTCGACCATATCGCCCGCCCTGTCGAGCGGGCACCGCGCTCGGGCACAGCAGCGCCTGCTCCGTTTTGCTATTGACTTTCCGTCAATAGCGAATATGCTCCATTTCTGTACGGGATGTCACCCCATTGGGGGTGGCTCGTTAGGTCGTGACCGGTCGCATCTGGATCAAGGAGGATCTGTGAAATTCCGAAAGCTCACTGGCACGCACGCGGGCCGCATCGTGCTTGCCGCTGTTCCCGCTGCCGTCGTCTCGACTCTCCTGATGGCGGGTGTCGCCAACGGTGCTGTGCCCGTTTCTTTCGCGGTCTCCGGCAGCCAATTCCAGATCAGCGCCTCACAGCTCGACGGGACTGGCTTCTCGCAGTACGCGGGCGTCGCACCCGACACTGCGGGCAAGCAGCACCAGGTCGCCATTGCGAACATCAACTCGGCAAGCTTGTCTGATCTCTGCCAGTCGGTGGTCACTGACACCCCACTCGGGAAGGTCGGCCTGCTCATCACGGCTGGCGGCGGCGGCAAACCGGCGACAGCGACCGACCTCCAGATCGGCATGACCGACCTCAAGGGCGATTCAACCTTTGGCAATATCCGGATCGGCGTCGACGCCTCCACCGTCAACACCAGCCACAAGGGTTCGGCAGGCGACTTTGCGCAGGACGCCGACACGATCAAGATCACCGGACTGCAGCAGACCGCATGGAGCACGCAGGCGTCGGTGTTCACGCTCACCGGCATGCACGTTCAACTCACGGACGGATCCAAAGGATGCTTCTGAACTCCGCACACGGTCGTGGAAGACGTGAAGCCGTGAGACGCATTCGATCATCCGAATTCGCCGCCTGGCGCCGGCAGCGGCCGTTCGTCGGCGGCGTGCTCACGGTTCTCGCGGGGGTGGAGATGTTCTTCTCCGGACAGCTCGACATCGGCAAGATCCATGTTCAGCTCGGTATCGAAGGTCTGCAGGCCACGATCATCCCCATCCTGCTGGTGCTGCTCGGCATCCTGGCCCTGACGATGCCCGTGCACCGCGTCTTCTACGGCGTCATCGCGCTCGTCGTGTCGGTGTACTCGCTCGTGGGCGTGAACCTCGGTGGTTTCTTTGTCGGGATGCTGCTCGGCGCGGTCGGCGGCGTCCTCGTCGTATCGTGGATGCCGAGAACGGCCACGGATGCGGCCCCAGTCACGAGGCGGCAACCCTGAACGCCCGTGGCCGCGGTCGCACGCGTGCGGCCGGTAACAGTCTGGTCGCCCTCAGCCTGGTGGCTGCGCTGACCAGTCTCGGTGCAGTCGGAGTGCCCGCCAGCGCGCCGGCTTCACTGTGCATCCCGCTCCTGACGACCTGCGATTCGCCGACGCAGACGCCGACGCCTGTGCCGAGTTCGGGCCCGGCCCCCATCGCACCGCTTCCGATCCCGGGATCGCCTCCGCCCGGCACCATCGCGCCGAGCACCCCTCCAGGCACGTCGACCTCGCCAGCCGCCCCTCCGGCCAGCGCACCTGACCCGAATGCCCCCACGTTCACGCTCCCTGCCGCGCAATTGACCGGGTCATCCATCTCCTTCACCGGGCTGCACTCGGTCAGCTATGTGACCGTGCCGCTCGCCGATGGTCGCAGCACACCCGTCGTGAAACTCACCGCCGACGACATCGTCATCACCGACTTCCATCTCACCGTGCGGAAGGCGACGGGTCCCGCGCTGGTATCGGATTCAAGCCGGATGGAGCTTCGCGGCAACATCCAGGTCTATGTCGACTCGATCACAGCCACTCTGCTCGACGGAACGCCATTGACGCTGGGCGCTTCGACTCCCCCGCCTGGCAATGATGTCCCGCCGACGCTCATGCGGGTCAACCTCGGCCTCGTCGGCGTGACCGCGGACTCCATCTCCTTTGTTCCCTCCCACCAGCAGCTGGAGTAACGCGCAACCGTCACGACCTGACAGTGGGGCTCCGTCCCGTAGTGGCGATGGCGTCGACCCACGTGACCCGTTCGCGGGGGCGCTCGTAGAATGAGCGGTCTAGTACGATTTCGGCGTGCTCAAGACCAAGGTCCTCCTCACCGTCGTGGCGGTCATCGTTGGATTGGCGAGTGGAGCAGGTGTTTCGGTCGCCGCGGCGAACGGCCATCTGCCCCTGTTCAAGAGTTCGGATGAGCAAAGCGAATACGACCCGCCACCAGCGCCACCCGCGCATCCCAGCGAAGTGAAACGGTAGAACGTCGAGCAGACCTTTAGACCGCTCGGGTCCGAGACGTTCACGTCGACAGGCTACCGTTGGAGCATGACGGCACCAGAGACAGCGCAGAGCGAGGCAGACACTGCCCGCGAAGCGACGACCTTCACTGAGCTCGGGCTCGATGGGGCCGTGCTCAAGGCGCTGAAGGATGTCGGGTACGAGACTCCGTCTGCGATCCAGGCCGCGACCATCCCTCTGCTGCTCGCCGGTCGTGACGTCGTCGGGCTCGCCCAGACGGGCACGGGCAAGACTGCGGCCTTCGCTTTGCCGATCCTGTCGCGCCTCGACGTGTCGCAGAAGAGCCCCCAGGCGCTCATCCTGGCTCCGACGCGTGAGCTTGCGTTGCAGGTCTGCGAAGCGTTCGAGAAGTACGCCGCACACGTGCGTGGCGTGCACGTCCTGCCCGTGTACGGCGGCCAAGGCTACGGTGTTCAACTCTCTGCGCTACGGCGCGGTGTCCACATCGTGGTCGGCACGCCGGGCCGCATCATGGACCACCTCGACAAGGGCACCCTCGACCTGTCCGAGCTCAAGTACCTGGTGCTCGATGAGGCCGACGAGATGCTCAAGATGGGCTTCGCCGAGGATGTGGAGACGATCCTCGCCGACACCCCGGACGACAAACAGGTCGCGCTGTTCTCGGCCACCATGCCCGCACAGATCCGGCGGATCTCGAAGAAGTACCTGCACGACCCCGAAGAGATCACCGTTAAGAACAAGACCACGACCTCAGCGAACACCACGCAGCGCTACCTGATGGTGTCGTACCCGCAGAAGGTCGACGCGCTCACGCGCATCCTCGAGGTGGAGAACTTCGAGGGAATGATCGTGTTCGTCCGCACCAAGAATGAAACCGAGACGCTCGCCGAGAAGCTGCGTGCCCGCGGCTACTCGGCCGCGGCGATCAACGGCGACGTGGCACAGGTTCAGCGCGAGCGCACCGTCGACCAGCTCAAGTCTGGCAAGCTCGACATTCTTGTGGCGACGGATGTCGCTGCCCGTGGCCTCGACGTGGAGCGCATCAGTCACGTCGTCAATTACGACATCCCGATCGACACGGAGTCGTACGTCCACCGCATCGGTCGGACCGGGCGGGCCGGACGCAGCGGGGCCGCGATCAGCTTCGTCACACCGCGCGAGCGTCGGCTCCTTACCGCCATTGAGAAGGCGACCCGACAACCGCTCACGCAGATGCAGCTGCCGACTGTCGAGGATGTGAACGTCACCCGTCTGGCGCGGTTCGACGATGCGATCTCCGAGGCTCTCGGGCAGGCAGACAGTATCGCGCTCTTCCGCGACATCATCGGTCACTACGTCGAACACCACGATGTGCCGGAGGCGGATGTGGCGGCCGCCCTTGCGATCGTTGCCCAGGGCGAGACTCCGCTGCTGCTCTCCCCCGACGACGCGCGCGCGCAGCGCTACGACCGCGACGAGGGCTCGCGCGACGAACGGGGTGCCCGCTCTGACCGGACTCCTCGCGGCGAACGATCTGGTCGCA
Source organism: Microbacteriaceae bacterium (assembly GCA_030840105.1). Classification (GTDB taxonomy): domain Bacteria; phylum Actinomycetota; class Actinomycetes; order Actinomycetales; family Microbacteriaceae; genus JAUZGC01. Next base: position 3,505 of record JAUZGC010000168.1, on the reverse strand, counting down.
GCGACCGGAGCGACCGTGACGATCGTGGGGGCCGCGGCGATCGCCCCGAGCGTCCAGAGCGACGCGCCCGACCCAGCGACACGCCGATGGCGTCCTATCGAATCGAGGTCGGCAAACGCCAGAAGGTGGAGCCTCGACAGATTGTCGGAGCGCTCGCCAATGAAGGCGGTCTGAGCCGAGGAGACTTCGGCGCCATCCAGATCCTCCCCTCCTTCTCACTCGTCGAACTTCCCGCAGATCTCCCGTCGGATGTTCTCGGCAAGTTGGAGAACACCCGGATCAGCGGGAAGCTCATCGAGCTCCGGCCCGACCGCGTCCAACGTGACGACGGCGACCGGGGCGACCGGCCGCCACGCAAGCCCCGCCGCGGCTAGGAGCACTCGACTGGCGTCGATTCCGCCTTAAGGTTTTTCCTAATCTGACGTGCCCTGGCGGTGTATTCTCGTATCGCTATCCCCCGTCACCGTCGACGTCGCCCTCATGGTGGGCGTGGGCGGCAACTGGTGGAGGTCCCACCAGAACGCGGGCTCAGAGGAGGCATCCGTGCCCACAACTGATCTGCCGACCAGGGGGCCGGCCAGGCCCGCGCCGTATGTGATCTCGGGCGTGTTGATCGCCATCGGCATCGTTTTTCCGCTGATCGTGCCGATCTACGCTCGAAGCGAGCCTGCTCTATTCGGAATCCCTTTCTTCTACTGGTATCAGATGCTCTGGGTTCTGATCGATGCCGGGCTCCTGTGGATTTGCTTCGTCCTGATGATTCGCGAGGACCGCAGGCGACGGGACGCGGCGCGACGCGATTCCGGCTCGACTCCCGGTGAACAGGCGAAGCGATGAGCGCCGAATCGGCCGTAGCGGCCGCGACCGCACCCGCACATCCGGTTAACGGCGTTGCCCTCACGGTCGTAATCGTGATTTTCGTGATCGTGGCTGTCATGGGATTCGTTGCGGCACGATGGCGGATCACGCCTGAGGAACGTGGCATGCACTCGCTCGACGAGTGGGGCCTCGGCGGCCGTGGGTTCGGAAGTTGGATCACGTGGTTCCTGCTCGGCGGCGACCTGTACACGGCGTATACCTTCATCGCGGTTCCCGCCGCGATGTGGAGCACTGGCGCGGTCAGCGGATTCTTCGCCGTTCCGTACACGGTCGTGCTGTACCCGATCGTGTTCTTGCTGATGGCGCGGCTGTGGTCGGTATCGCACCGCCATGGATACGTCACGCCGGCCGACTTCGTAGGCGGGCGTTACGGCAGTAAGTCGCTCTCCACCGCGGTCGCGGTGACAGGGATCGTGGCGACCATGCCGTACATCGCACTGCAGCTGGTTGGCATCAAGGCGGTACTCACGGTGCTGGGCCTCGGCAGCGGCGCCAATGTCTTCACGCAGGATCTCCCGTTGATCATCGCGTTCGTCGTGCTCGCCGCATACACATACACTGCAGGCTTGCGGGCGCCGGCAGCGATCGCCGTGGTCAAGGATTTGCTCATCTATATCGCGGTCATCGTGGCCATCGTCTGGCTGCCCTGGCAGTTCGGCGGCTGGGACGGCATCTTCCACGCAGCCACTGTGAAGATGTCCGCGACAAATCCCGCCACGGGGTTGCCGGTCGGCTCGGTGATACCCGGGGCCACGAGCTTCAATGCGTACTGGACGCTTGCACTCGGTTCAGCGATGGCGCTTTTCATGTATCCGCATTCGGTGACCGGCGTGCTGTCTACCAAGAGCCGCAACACCATCCGCCGAAATGCCGTGGTGCTGCCCATCTATTCACTCATGCTCGGGTTCTTGGCGCTGCTCGGGTACGTCGCGATCAAGGCAGGCACCACGCCGATCGGGCTCGATGGCAAGGTCAACCCGCAACTGGTCGTCCCGCAACTCTTCATCGACCACTTCCCTGCATGGTTCGCCGGGGTCGCGCTTGCTGCGATCGCCGTGGGCGCGCTCGTCCCCGCCGCGATCATGTCGATCGCCGCGTCGAATCTGTTTACTCGCAATATCTACCGCGACTTGTTCAAGCCGAACGCGACCGATGCAGAGGAAGCGAAGGTCTCGAAGCTCGTGTCGCTGGTCGTGAAGCTCGGCGCGCTCCTGTTCGTGATCATCATGGACCAGGCGGCAGCCATCAACATGCAACTGCTCGGCGGCGTCTGGATCCTGCAGACATTCCCCGCGATCGTCGCGGGCCTCTACACGCGGTGGTTCCACCGTTGGGCCCTCCTGATTGGTTGGGCCGTCGGCATCACGTACGGCACGGTGGCGGCGTACGGCGTCGTCAACCCGGTGACGCACGCGCATTTCGGGGGTCCGATCGCGCCCATACCGTTCCTCAACATCCCGATCTACATCGCGGTCACCGCATTCGTTCTGAACGCGATCGTCTCTGTGGTCCTCACGCTGGTGTTCCGCGCGACACGGGTTCCGGACGGCCTCGATCGCACCACGGCGAGCGACTATGGCGCGGACGAAGGCGACCCGAGAGTCGTGTCAGTTCTCGAGCCTTTGGGCCCGAAAGTCGAGGCCTGACAGACAGAGCGGGCAAGCGACGCGATGTGCCCTCCGTAATTCATGGCTCGGAGGGAATGTGTCGCGGGAAGCTGACGTTGCTAGCAACCATGACACACGTAGGAATCATCGGAGCCGGCCACATCGGCCAGGCTCTCGCCCGCACCTTCATCAAACACGGTTACACGGTCACGATCGCCAATTCGCGTGGACCCGAGACCTTGGCCGACCTCGTCACCGAGCTTGGCCCTGCTGCAAAAGCTGCAACCGCGGAGGACGCGGCGGCAGCAGCGGACTTCGCTGTCGTGACCGTCCCGCTGAAGAACTACCGTGAGGTGCCGGTCGAGCCGCTTGCAGGCAAGACCGTCATCGACACGAACAACTACTACTGGGAGCGGGACGGGCGCATCGCGGAGCTCGACGCGGGCATTGCCACCACCTCGGGGTTGCTGCAGGAACACCTGCCGTCGTCAAAGGTCGTGAAGGGCTTCAATCACATCGCTGCCCTGGACATCGCAACCGACGGCACACCAGCCGGAAGCCCGAATCGGCGGGCACTCGCGACCGCGAGTGACTTCGACGATGCGGCCGCACTCGTCACCTCGATCTACGACGCGTTCGGCTACGACACCGTCAATGTCGGACCGCTTTCGGAGAGCTGGCGCGTGGAGCGAGACCGCCCCGCGTATGTCACCCGCCAGAATCGGTCGGAGCTGCTAGCGAACATCGAGCTCGCTCCCCGCACGATCTAGCGGACCGTTCCTGGCCCTTCCGGCCGCGACAAAGGATCGGGTGCGTCTCATTGAGGAGACTCACCCGATCCCGTTTCGCTGTTAGAACTGACTAGCCCTCTTCGGCCCTGGTGCACATCACCCTCGTGGGCGGAATGCGTTGCTGTCCAGGGTGACTGCCCCGTTGAGGGCGAGTGCGCGGCCGTCGACGGTCACGCCGGTGGTGACGGTGATCGAGGCCAGAGCCATGATCGTGCCGGCGAAGGAGGT